>CAYYEE010000107.1:0-10850 GCA_964470775.1 uncultured Planctomycetota bacterium
CGATCCCGCCGTTGGCGGGCTGAGGCGCCATGTCCCCGCCGACGCGGTGTCTTTTCCAGCGGGCCGTGAGTCCCCGGGTGGGGCAGCAGGTCCTCTTCCGCCGCGCCAGGACTCCAACACCAGGGCCAACATGGATGCAGGGGCTTTCGCCTGTTCATTTTCGTCTTCCCTCTGGGCTGGAGCGCACTCTCCGCGAACCAGGCGCGGATCACTGTCAAGGCGAAGGCCGGCTGCGCCTGGGCTTGGAGGGGGGAAAGGGGACGGAAGCCCGCGCGCGCGGGATCAGTTCTCCACGCCCGTGTCCTCGCCCGCGGCGTTGTCCATCAGATGCCAGATGCGCGACGGCCCGTGGGCGTCCATGGTGATCTGCGGGGCGGTGCGGTTGATGGTGGTGATGTCCGTGAGCGCGTTGCAGCCCAGGCCCCATTGAACGTGCGGGAAGTTGGTGTAGGCCGGGTCCTTGGAAGCCCACCAGATGATCCGCTGCTGCGGGTCGCCGAACCAAGCCGCGTGGCCGTCGCCGAACAGGACATTGTAGCCCTCGCGGTGGCCGTAGATTCCGTGGCCTGGCTTGCCGACGTCGAGAGATGGGCCGAGGAAGAGGCTCTTGTCAAAGGTGTCGCACATGACGGCCCGGCCGCCGAGCATCTTTTGGGTCTTGAAGGCGGGTTCGCCCAGTTTGACGATGCGGTCGGGCCGTGTGGCGCGCAGGCGCACGGTGGGCACGTTGGCCTCGTTGGGCGTGGCCAGGAAGTTGTTCCAGTTCCCGTCATAGAGGGCCGTGCTGCTTGTGCTGGCGCCACTGCCCATGTGGGTGAAGGGCACAAGGCGGTAGTTGTAGTGCGACTGCACCCATCGGTGCATGTTCACGATCCATCCGCTGCCTTCGGACACGTACTTGAGCCACGACCAGTCGCCGCGGATCATGCTCGACCCGTCCACCGCGCCCGCGCGTTTGAGATCGCCGGGTTTGGTGGCGGCGTTGAAGGACTGGTTAGGATAGGTGGTGGAGGCCCAGAGTTTGGTGGGTGGCATGTTCTCCGAGGTGGCGCAGAAGAAGGAATCCGGCGACTGGAGGTAGCCGCCCACCAGCAGAAACCCGGCGCCGTTGGGCGCCAGATTGACGTTGCCCGCGCTGACGGCGCCCGCCGTGGTCAGGCTGGTGCTGCCGCCGAAGATGAGGCGGTAGTTGCCCACTGTGGAGTAGTAGTTGATGTAGTAGGTCCCTGTCGACGCATGGGACACCATGTAGACCGATCCGGTCGTTCCGTCCGCGTTGCGGCCTGTGTATTTGCCCACTTCGTAGTAGCCGCTGCTGTGCTCGATGGGCGCCTTGCCCCAGCCGGTCCAGGAGGGGAAATAGCCGGAGTAGTCGCCACAATACGCTTCTATGGCTTTGCCAAGCTGGTTCAGGTTGGTAAGGCACGAGGCGCGGCGCGCCTTTTCTCGCGCGGCGGACAACGCGGGCAGGAGCATCGCGGCCAGGATGGCGATGATCGCCACTACCACGAGGAGTTCGATGAGGGTGAACGCCCGCGCCCAACCCCTTGGCGCCCGTTCCGCGGACTTCGCAAAGCGGCTCATGGCTGCCTTCCTTTCTTTTTCAGCCGGAGGGGATCACGGCCACCTGACATGAGCCGCGCACCAGGGTTGTCGTTTGTCCACCTGCCCGCAGCCCAGTGGGTTATTCCGCATGCTTTTTACCAGTCTATCCGCTAAAAACTTCAATTGTCAAGCAAAAAAGCCCTTGACTCTAGGTAAATTATGATGTAACCTGCGTGAACCAGTGGGTTTTTTGGCCCACTGACTGGAGGCTGACTTGGGTCAACTGGATAGCAACGGCGGCAAGGGCGCCACCGCCGCTGAGATTGTGAAGCGCTTGCGCCAGCGTATTGTGGCCGGGCTCTACCCCCCCAACTCCATTATTCCCTCCCAACGCCAGTTAGCCGAGGAGTTTGGCGTGGGTCGCGCCATCGTGCGCAAGGCTTTGGACGAACTCATCCGCTCGGGCATGGTCCAGGCCCACCACGGCGTTGGGACCCAGGTGGCGCCCAGCGCCGAGCCCCGCGCTCTTCCGGTCATCGCCTGTGTCCACACCCCCATGGGCAGTTGGATGCCCCACGAAGGTCTGCGGGTCCACTCTGGCATTATGGACCGGCTCCGCGCGCTGGGCTATCGGCACGACCGGATCACCTACTATCGCGGGGACTGTTGCCGACAGGACGACTCCGCCACGGACGTGGGCATGAGCGTGGACGACGTGGCGCGTCTGCCCGACAAGTATGCGGGGGCCGTCTTTCTGGAAGGAAGCGACCCGGCCATCGTGGATACGCTCATTGATCTGGAGGCCAGGCGGTTCCCCCTCGTGGTGGCGAACATGGAAACGGAGACGCCTGTCTCCGGCGCCACCATGGACCATGGCCGCGTGTCGCGCGAGGCGGTGAAGGTTCTGGCCAGTCTGGGTCACAAGCGCATCGCCTTCATCGGCCGCGAGCCCACCGCCTTCTTCTACGGCCAGTCTCTCGAGGGCTTCCGCCAGGGCATGCGGGACGCGGGCCTGGCGTGCGAGCCGTCGAACGTGATCATCATTGACGCGACGAGTTCGCTGTCGGCGTATCTGGCGGCCAAGAAGCTGTTGAGCCGTCCCGGCCGGCCCACGGCCGTCGTGGCGGCCAGAGACCTGATCGCCCAAGGCGTCTACCACGCCGCGCAGGAGGCGGGCCTGGCCGTGGGCTACGACCTTTCGCTCGTGGGATTCGACGACTGCACGTGGGAGGAGGGCCGCGAGTTCCTCACCACCTTCCACGAGCCGTGCTACGAGATGGGCATGACAGCCGTGGACATGCTGGTCGAGCGGCTGGTGAGCGGCTGGCGCCCGCCCGAGCGCCGCGTCCTGGACGCCCCGTTTGTGCTCCGCCGCAGCGCGGGCCCGGTTCCGCGCGAAGCCGGCGTGTCCAGCGGCCGGGGGCTCGCCGCCTCGGGGACATCGGCGTGAGAGAGGGCGCTGCTTGCGTGCGTTCTGGCGCTCCTGTCTTCAGTTCCGGCCCAGGCCGGCGAGGGAGGAAAGGCTATGAAGTTCGGCGTGGCGCGCGACCTTATTACGCCGGCGGTCAAGGTGTTCATGGGCGGCTATGGCTCGCGCTACAACAAGCCGCCTGCCGGGATTCACGATGACCTTTACGTGAAGGCGCTGCTGCTTGACGACGGGGAACGCAAGGTTCTGCTTGTGACCCTCGACATCCTGTTCCACGACTACGCCTTCCGCGAGCGGTTGGCCGAGTATGCGCAACGCCGCCACGGCATCGCGCCCGAATGCCTGGTGGTCTCGTACACCCACACCCACGCCGGGCCAGCCGTCGCGGCCTACGACATCGGCCAGGTCTCCGCCGAATACGAGGAGTTCCTTTGGGAGCGCAGCAAGGCGTGCATTGACCGCGTCATGACCAACGTGTTCGAGGGCGCCATCGCCTATGGCGCCGTGGAGGGCGATTGGAGCATGAGCCGCCGCGCCGTGGTCAACGGCAAGAGGATCAACGCCCCGAACCCGGCGGGACCGACGGACCGCGTCCTCCACATCCTGCGGATCGCCGATCTGGGGGGCAAGGCCCGCGCTCTTCTTCTCAACTACGCCTGCCACCCCGTGACCACCGGCGACCGGCTCTACTTTTCGGCCGAGTACCCGGGCCGGCTGTGCCAGCTTCTCGAAGCGCGCAATTACGGCGCCACGGCGCTGTTCTTCCAGGGCGGGGGGGGCACATCGCGGCCCCGGGTGGCCGCCGCCACCACCACAAGCTGGAAGAACTGCACGTTCGACGAGATGGACGGCATGGCCTCGGACATGGCCAAGGCCGTGCAGCAGGCCATGGACTCCGGCAAGGCGGCGCCTCTGGCGTTGAGCCTGGCCGCGGCCCAGTTCGCCCTGGACCTGGACCTGAACGTGAGGCCCAGGGCGTGGTTCGAGGAGCAGCTCAAGAGAGAGAACTTTGAGCAGACGCGCCTGCGCCTGAGATACATCCTGGACCAGTATGACCTGCTCGGCGACAAGGTCCGCCTGCGCGGCGGCGTCATCCGGCTGTCTCCAGACGTCTACGTCGCGTGGCTGACGGGCGAGGTGTGTCTGGAAGTGAAGCAGGAGATCGAGAAGGTCTTTGCCGGCAAGAAGCTCATCTTCATCGGTTATGGCGACGACACCGCCTATGTGCCCGAGGACAAGCTGCTGGACGAGGGCGGCTATGAGCCGGCCGAGTCTGTGGTAGAATTCCGCCTCAAAGGCCCATTTGGGAAGGGCGTCAACGCGAAGCTCCGGCGGGCCTATGGCGATGCCTTGCGCGCCGTGGCCCCGTGAAAGGAGACCTGATGCGCGTCTACATCATGACGGACCTGGAAGGCGTGGCGGGGGTGCTCGACTCGGAGAACTGGTGTCTGAAGGACTCGCGCTACTATGAGCAGGCCAAGCAGCTTCTGACCGAGGAGGTCAACGCCGCGGTGGAGGGCTTCGTGGCCGGTGGCGCCACGGACGTGCTGGTGGCGGACGGCCACGGGTGGGGGGGGATCAACCCTTTGTTGCTTCACCCGGCGGCGCGTCTGGCCCGCAACTGGCCCGAGGGCTGCCCCTATCCCTTCTCGCTGGACAGCGACCGCTTTGACGTGGCGGCGTGGGTCGGCCAGCATCCCAAGGCCGGGACGGTGGGGGGGCACTTGACGCACACCGGTTCGATGGAGGTGCGCGAGTTGCGCGTCAACGGGGTGTCTATGGGGGAGTTCGGCGAGATCGCCTTGTGCGCCGCGGAGTTGGGGGTGCGGTGCGTCTTCGCTTCGGGGTGCGAGGCCTTTACGCGCGAAGCGGCCCAGTTCATCCCTGGCATCGAGACCGTGGCCGTCAAACGCGGCACCCAGACAAGCCCAGGCCACAACCTCTCCGCGACGGCGTACCGCCGCCATAACATCGCCGCCATTCATCTCTCGCCCGAGGAAGCCCGGCTGCGCATCCGGACCGGCGCAAAGCGCGCTCTGGAGCGCGCCCGGACAGAGGACTTCGGCCGGGTTCCTTTGCCAAAAGCGCCTTATGAGATGATCGTCGTCATGCGCGCCAGCGATAGCCGGCCCGCCCGCGTCCTTCGCCGCCGGCACCCCAGCAGCGTCATCGGCCTGCTCAACTCGCCCTGGCCCCCCGGCGACGACCTCCCCGCGGATCCGCTCTCCCTCTTGCCGTCATAGGCCAGGCCGGGCATCCGCCGTCCGCGGCGTCATTCCGCCGGCGACTCCCACACCCGCAGCCCGAAGCGGCTGAGATAGATGGGGATGATGCGCGCTTGCGGGACGGCCTCGGCCAGGTCTCGCGCAAAGCGCCGTTTGGCCGTGCCCACGGGACCGAAGAGCAACGTGAGCGACCCGCCTTCGCCGCCCGCGCCGTTCACCTTCCAGCCCATGGCGCCGTGACGGCGGGCCAGCGCAATCACCGTCTCCGCGGCCTTGCCCACCAGCCCTTCATGCATCTGGCGCTGCCATTCGGTGTTGGCGTTCATCGCCAAGGCCAGTTTGGCGAAATCGCCGCAAAGCAGGGCGTTTTTGGCGCGCTCCGCCTCCTGGCGCAGCCCAGCCAGGCGGCGGTCTTCGGCGCCGCTGGCCTCCAGGTTCTTGATCACCCGCTTGTGCACGTCCGACGACACGTGGGCCGAGCCCAGATACACCAGCATCAGCCGGCTTTCCAGTTCCCACCATAGGCTGTTGGGGATGTGGATGGGCGAGACGGAGGCCTCGGGGTAGTTGGACATCTGGATGTAGTTGATGCCGCCATAGGCCGAGCAGATCTGGTCTTGCACCCCGCACTGAAGGCCCAGCACCTCGGTCTCGATGCGCTGGGCCACGCGCGCCGCCTCGTAGGGCGACAAGCGTCCCGGCGTCAGCATGTCCAGCGCGCCGATTAACGCCACGCTCAGGGCGGCCGACGTGCCGGTGGACGCGCCGGCCGGCGCGTCGGAGTAGAGGTGCACCTCGATCGCCACGTCATCGGGCACGCGCATCAGCGAAAACGCCGCCTCGATCAAGGCGTGTTTGCCCTCGGGCAGCCGGCCGTCGTCCACGCTGAACCGTTCGCCGTAGTTCTCGGCGAAGATGTTGATGCGGGATTCCTGATCGTCGCGGCTGCGCACGAACATCTGCGCCTGCACAAAGGGGTAGACGCCGATGTTGACGATGGCGCCATGCTGGGCGAACCACGTGTCCGTCCACCCACCGAGGTCGCAGATGCGCATGGGCGCGGCAGAGTTGATAATGCGCTGGCAGGAATCCATACTCGGCCTCCAGAAGCGCTGGCAGCGGCCCGGCCACGGGGCGGTACAGCCCTAACGGCCCGTTGAAAAAGACACCGCGTCGGCGGGGACATGGCGCCTCAGCCCGCCAACGGCGGGATCGCAACGTGTCCCCGGAACAAACGCGACATTTTCAACAGGCCGCTAAAGGATGGTATGCGGGCGAATGGCGCAAGTCAAGGAGACGGCAAGCCGAGGTCCCTTACTGTCCACCTCCGCAAGTGTCATCCAGAGGTGGGGTTGTCCGCTGCGGAAGCGCGCTCCTCGCCCGCGGCGTCGCTCACCTTGCCGATGGGGACATCGAACAAGCATAACCCCTTGTCAACAAAAGGCTTTAATATTCTTTGCGGGGAGAGACATTCTTGATTTCGGTACATGGCGCGGTTACACTGGTTAGACGCCGTTTTAGCGGATTAAGGGCCTTTGGGCGGCAAGGACGCAGGCATCCTTTCTTGGCGGGGTGGGGGCGAGGAGAGGTTTGGACACGCGGCCCGCGGAGCTGGCGCTGGGACGGCTGGTCGCGGACAGAAGCGCGAGGAACTGGATGGTTTTTGCTCCGGATAATGCGGGGGGCAGACTGTGGTATGCCGCGCATACGCGCAGCCGCCACGAGAAGACCGTCCACACGGCTCTTGTGGAGCGAAACGTCGAAACGTTCTTGCCCCTCGCGAAGGTGTTGAGCCAGTGGTCCGACCGCCGCAAGGTGGTGCTGCGCCCCTATTTCCCCGGCTATCTCTTTGTCCACATCACCCCGGATGAGCGCCTCACCGTCCAGCGCGTCCCCGGCGTCGTGGGCTTGGTCGGCGCCCGTCCCAGCCAGCCCGAACCCATCCCTGACGCTGAGGTCCACAACCTCCAGAGGCTTATGGCCTCCGACGTTGCGGTGGACCCCTATCCCTACTTGAAACCCGGCCAGCAGGTGTGCATTCGCTCCGGGCCTTTGCGCGGCGTAGAAGGCATCCTGATCCGCAAGGCCAAGAGGCATCTGCTGGTTGTTTCCGTGCGTCTGCTGGGCCAGGCCGTAGCCGCCGAAGTCCCTGCCGAGTCGGTGCAGGGGCTGTAGCCGGCATCGCTATAATTTATTGTCCCTCAGTAGGTTACAGCGCAACACGCCTGTGACTGAGAGGGACGGAGTCTATCCGGAGGCGCCAGTGCGCCTTCCTCCGGGCAAATCGGGACCTTCGCACTGAGGGAACAGAGATGGGCCTGTCGCCAAAGGCGTCCCCCCGCGATTCCTTCCTCGTGTTCGGCTCGCCGCTCATCGAGGAACCGGAGATTGCCGAGGTCGTGGCCTCGCTGCGCAGCGGGTGGCTGGGCACGGGACCCAAGGTGGCGCAGTTCGAGAAGGACTTCGCCGCTTACAAGGGCGTGCCCCACGCCGTGGCCGTCAATTCCTGCACGGCCGCCCTCCACGTATCCATGATCGCCGCCGGCCTCAAGCCCGGCGACGAAGTCATCACCACGCCGCTCACCTTCTGCGCCACGGCCAACGCCATCATCCACGCCGGCGCCACGCCTGTGCTGGCCGACGTCGACCCGGCCACGATGAACATTGACCCCGCGCAGATCGAGCGCCGCCTCACCCCGCGCACGCGCGCCTTGTTGCCCGTCCACTTCGCCGGCCGGCCCTGCGACATGGACGCCATCGAGGATATCGCCCGGCGCCACAACCTGCTCATCATCGAGGACTGCGCCCACGCCATCGAGACCGAATACCACGGCCGCAAGTCCGGCACGTTCGGCGACTATGGCTGCTTCAGCTTCTACGTCACCAAGAACATCGTCACCGGCGAGGGCGGCATGGTCTTGGCGCGCGACGAAGAAAAGGCCGCCCGCATCAAAGTCCTGGCCCTGCACGGCATGAGCCGCGACGCCTGGAAGCGGTTCAGCGACCACGGCTACAAGCACTACTTCGTCACCGAGTGCGGCTTCAAGTACAACATGATGGACCTTCAGGCCGCCATCGGACTGCACCAGCTCAAACGCATCGAAGCCTATTGGCTGCGCCGGCGCGACATCTGGCGGCGCTATGACGAAGCGTTGGCCGGACTGCCTATCGGCCGGCCCGCCCCGCCCGAGCCCAACACCCGCCACGCCCATCACCTCTACACCATCCTCATTGACGAAGCGCGCGCCCGCGTCTCGCGCGACGCCTTCCTTGACGCCATGACCGCCGCCCGGATCGGCGCCGGCGTCCACTATCTCAGCCTGCCCGAACACCCGTACTACCAGCAGACCTTTGGCTGGCGGCCGCACGACTACCCCCACGCCGCGCGCATCGGCCGCCAGACCGTCAGCCTGCCCCTTTCGCCCAAGCTGACGGACCAGGACGTGGAGGATGTCATCAACGCCGTGAGGAGTCTGGTTGAGCGATAGCGATTACAGCAAGGATGAGGGATACCGTTCCCGCAGCGCCAGCCGGCGCGAGCGCATGATGACGCGCCTGTTCCGGCGTTCCTCTGGCGAGTCCGAAGCCGCCTTTGACCGCCGGTTCTGGGCCGCGGCCGGCCCCGACGCCATCTGGAGCGCGGCGTGGGAGATGACTTTGGAGGTTCTGCGGTTCCGAGGAGAAAGCGTTGGCCAGCAACCCAGACTTCAGAGATCTGTTGAGCGCATTTTCCGGCGAGGGAGTTGAGTTTCTCATCGTCGGCGCTCACGCGGTCATGTTCTACAGCGAACCCCGCTACACCAAAGACCTGGACATCCTGGTCAAGCCTTCTCCCGAGAACGCGCGGCGGGTATGGAACGCACTCATCGCGTTTGGCGCGCCTCTCACCGATGTCGTGGTGGACGACTTTGCCAATCCAGGCGTCGTTTATCAGATCGGGGTGGAGCCAAACCGCATAGACATCTTGACAAGCATCGCCGGGCTCGACTTCGACGCGGCCTTTCGGAACAAGACGCAGAGCGCCTACGAAGGTGTTCCCATCTACCTGCCCAGCAAAGAGGATCTCATTGCCGCCAAGCGCGCGTCCGGCCGCAAACAAGACCTGCTCGATGTCGAGCGAATGGAGCAGGCTTGAACGCAGAACACCGCCAGACCGTCAGCCTGCCCCTTTCGCCCAAGCTGACGGACCAGGACGTGGAAGATGTCATCAACGCCGTGAGGGCCTGCTGCTCAAGGACAACCAGGTGACCGACGCCGCCCAAACGCCAGCGCCCCCCAGCGACCACGAAGCCTGGGACATCGTCCTCCGGCCCAGAACCGGATGGTTCGACCTGCATCTGCGCGACCTGTGGCGCTATCGAGACCTTATCGTGCTGTTCGTCCGGCGCGATTTCGTCGCCAGCTTCAAGCAGACCATCCTCGGCCCCGCGTGGTTCATCATCCAGCCCCTGCTCACCACCATCGTCTTCACCATCGTCTTCGGCAACATCGCCGGCCTTTCCACCGACCGCCTGCCCAAAATGCTCTTCTATCTCAGCGGCAACGTCTTGTGGCAATTCTTCGCCAACTGCCTCACCGCCACCTCCAATACCTTTGTCGGCAACGCCCACCTCTTCGGCAAGGTCTACTTCCCCCGCCTCGCCGTCCCCATCTCCGTGGTCATCTCTCAGGCCATGAAGCTGCTGCTTCACCTTGCGCTTTTTCTCTGTTTCTGGCTCTATTTCGCCCTGTTCACCCCCGCGCCCGTGCGCATGAATGGGGCCGTGGCGCTCTTCCCGGCTCTCGCGGTCATCATGGCCGTCCTCGGTCTTGGATGCGGCATCGTCATCTCCTCCGCCACCACCAAGTACCGCGACCTCCAGTTCCTTGTCAGCTTCGGCGTCCAGCTCGCCATGTACGCCACGACAGTCATCTACCCCCTGTCCGCCATCAAAGGCGGCGGCATGCGCCTGCTCATCCTCGCCAACCCCATGACCCCCATCATCGAAGCCTTCCGTTACGCCTTCCTTGGCGCCGGCAGCTTCGACTGGGCCTATCTCGCCTACAGCGCCGCCTTCGCCCTCCTCCTCCTCGCCGCCGGCGTCCTCGTCTTCACCAAAGTCGAGAAAACGTTCATGGATACGGTGTAGGGGGGGCGGACAACGGCCAAACCACTCATCTCCACTGATTTTCACTAATACTGCGAGAGGGGTAGGCGCGCGGGTTGCGAGGCCGGCGCGGGCAATTTCGTGAGCGTGAACAAGTGACGATGAGTCGTCTCGTGAGAGGCATTCGGAATGTCTGAAGCTGTCTTAGGTCAAGAGGGCTATGCGCTCGTGGGAGCAGCTTTCGAGGTGTACAACCAGATGGGGTCAGGGTTCCTGGAGGAGGTATACCAGGAGTGCCTGGAGCGCGAGTTGCGGCTCAGAGACATCCCTTTCGAGAGCCAACCCAGCCTCCGTTTGCAGTACAAAGGCGAGTCTCTGGACAAGTGGTACCGGCCAGACCTGTGCGTCTGCGGCGGCATCATTGTTGAGCTCAAAGCGCTGAAGGCGCTGACCGATGAGCACCGCGCCCAGATGCTCAACTACCTCAAGGCGTCGACCAAACCTGTGGGGTATCTCCTGAACTTCGGCCGCGCCAAGGAACTCGAGTGGGAGCGGCTCATCCTG
>CAYYEE010000108.1:0-10741 GCA_964470775.1 uncultured Planctomycetota bacterium
GAAAGGCGGCCACCGTGAAAAAGATCCATGCGTTCACCCTCGTCGAGATGCTCGTCGTCATCGCCATCATCGGCATCCTGGCCGGCATGATCCTGCCCGCCTTGTCCAGCGCCCGCGAAAACGCGCGGCGCACCAACTGTCTCAACAACCTCGGCCAGGTCGGCAAGTGCCTCGCCATCTACCTGGCCAACTTCAGCGACTATTACCCCTCCTACGCCAACTACGGCAGCGACACCCCGGCCGTCATCCCTCCCCTGGAAAACGGCAGCGTTCGCCGCGTCATCGAGTACCAGGCCGCCGGTGACTACGACCGCCTCTCCAGCCGCCACATGGTCATCGCCTACGCCTCAGGCCACGACGCCAGCTACTACACCGAAAACGAGCGCAACTTCATCGCCAACGGCCTCGGCGTCATGCTCAAGCAAGACCAGATGCAGGACGCCGCCATCCTCTACTGCCCCACCATGGGCGGCGACGTAGACACCTACTACGGCAACACCAACGCAGGGACCACGCTCAACGCCTATCGCCACTACGGCTTCCGCGTTTTCCGCGCCATGGGCACGCGCAGCCACATGCGCGCCATCGAGTACGGCGACGGAACCTCCTTCACCACCCACGGCGCCACCGAAAAAGCCGTCGCCGTGCTCAGCAGCTACAGCTACCGTCTCAACCCCTTCTACGGCGACACCAGCGCCGCCCCCTGGACGCGCGAAAGCGCCGCCTCCCCCTACTACGTCACCCTCGCCACCAAGCCCGTCACCAAAGCCTACTACATGTGCCCCCCCTTCAAGACCCAGCGCGAACTGGGCCTGCGCGCCGTGGCCAGCGACAGCTTCGACTTCGGTTCCGGCTCCACTTGGACCAAGCGCGCCATGGCCCGCGCCCACCACCGCGACGGCTACAACGTCCTCTTCGGCGACTCGCACGCCAAGTGGTACTTCGACGGAGACGCCGTCATCGAGGGGTGGACCTCGTCCACGTACCCCATGGCCTCCCCCTTTAAAGACCTGACCATCAGCTCCCCGACCGCCAACGAGGTCTGGCATCGGTTCGATGTCACCAATGACGTGGACAAGTAGCGGCGCCCCTCCCCCCCTGGCCCGCCGCGCCCAGCAGACCCAGTCCGGCGCCCAGGGTGTCGCCCCCTCGTTCACTCTGGTCGAGATCCTCGTCGTTCTCGCCATCATCGCCCTCCTCGCCGGCATCCTGCTCCCCGCCATCGTCCGCAGCCGCGACCGCGCCCGCCGGACCCACTGCCAGAACAACCTCAGCCAGGTCACCCGCGCCCTCAGCCTCTACCTCAACGACTTCAGCGAGTACTACCCCTCCTACGTCAACTACGGCGGCCTCACCTCCACCGGCGCCAACACCCCCGCCGTCTCTCGGGCCGGCAGCCGCGTCACTTGCGAGTACTCCAACTTCAACAACTACCCCATCACCGCCCCCCGACACATGGTCATGGCCTACGCCTCCGGCCACCCCGCCTCCTACTACACCCCAGGCCAGCTCAACTTCATCCCCAACGGACTCGGCCTCCTCATCACCCGCGGCTATTTCCAGGACAGCGCCTCCCTCTCCTGCCCCGTTCTCTCCAGCCCCACGGTCACGTGGTACGGCCAGGGCACAAGCTCCGTCCTCTACGGATTCACCTATTACGGCCCGGCCACATGGTCCCGCCTGGGCCAGGCCACGCCCTCCAAAGCCCTCATCTACGGCGACGGCCGCTGGCTGCCCGTCTTCGGCGCGGACCAATGCCTGGCCCTGCTCACCGGCTACAGCTACCGCCTCACCCCCTATTTCCGCGGCGTCAGCGGATGGACCGACAACAGCACGCTCCGGCCCTATGTCCTGCTCCCCTACGCCAAGCCCGCTGTCAAGGCCTACAAGATGTGCCCGCCTTTCAAGACCGCCAAGCTCCTGGGCCAGCGCGCCATCGTGTCGGACACGTTTGACCACGCCGCGACCTGGCAAGGCCCCACCATGGTCCGGATGCACCATGGCGAAGGCTACAACACCCTCTACGCCGACGGCCACGCCGCCTGGCGCTTCGACCCTGACGACGAGATGAACACAGGCATCTATCTCCCCTCCGCCCGCTACGACAACCTCACCAGCAGCTCGCCCACCTCCCAGGAAGCCTGGCACATCTTTGACCTCGCCAACGGCGTGGACGAATAACGCCTCGGACGAGCAACGCCGTGGGAACGCGCCTCAGGCCGGAGACCCATGCGCATGGACAAGACCCCCCGCCCCTCCCTGCCCCTCGCCCTCGCCGTCTCCCTGCTCTGCGCCGGTTGCGCCTTGGCCGACATCGTCGAGCTCAAGAGCGGATGGAAGACCGAAGGCCTTGTCGCGGAGACCCCCACGCACGTCGAGGTCACCCTCAAGTCCGGCTACAAAGTCCGCTACCCGAAGAGCGAAGTCGAACGCATCATCCGCAAGAAGACCCCCCGCCAGATGTTTGAGCAGAAGTACGCCGCCACGAACCGCGCCGACGCCCGCGCCCTCGCCGAACTCGCCTCCTGGTGCCGCGCCAACGGCCTGGGCGAAGAAGCCGCCCTCGTCGCCCGCGACCTCCTCGCCCTCGACCCCAACGACACGCTCGCCAAGAACATCCTCATCCGCCAGAAAATGACCGTTGAAAACATCCCCCCCAACCCCGAGCGCGACCGCGCCCTGGCCGCCGCCTATGGCCGCGACTTCCGCATCTACACCTCACGCCACTTCCGCATCGCCTACGACACCGACGAAGACTACGCCCGCGAACGCTCCATCCTCCTCGAAACCCTCTACGAGCAGTTCTACCGCCACTTCGACAGACTCGGCCTCGAACCCAAGTTCCTCGAAGACCGCCTCGAAGTCGTTCTCTTCAAGAACCGGCAGGAGTACGCCGCCTTCGCCGGCGCCATCGCCCCCGCCCTCGCCCAGTCCGGCGGCTTCTACTCCACCACCGACAACCGTTCCTTCTTTTTCGACGCCACGGGCGGGCCCGAGTTCGCCGCCGCCGAGCGGCAGTACGCCACCTGCATGCGCCAGCTCCAGACCTTCAGGAACCAGGTCAGCATCCAATCCGGCTCCACGCGCTTCGAGGTCACCGGCGCGGACGGCGAACGCAGGATCATGAGCCGCGACGGACTTCGCCGCTACATCGCCGAGCTCCAACAGAAGGCCACGGCCCAATGGCAAGCTTTCCAGGCCGCCCGCCAGGAGCTCAACGCCTCCGTCACTCTCCACGAATGCGCCCACCAGCTCGCCTTCAACCTCGGCATTCATCCCAGGGCCGAAAGCACGCCCCGCTGGCTGGCCGAAGGCATCGCCACGTTCTTCGAAAAGACCACCATCTCCCGCCAAGCCAAGGCCACCGGCGAAAACGCCGAATGGAGCAAGTCCATCCGCGAACGCCTGCCCCAAGCCCCGCCCCTCCGCCAGCTCCTCAACGCCGAGGAAACCTTCCTGCGCTTCGACCAAGCCACCGAAACCGCCTACGCCCAGTCCTGGGCGCTCTTCCGCTTCCTCTCCGAGCGCCATCCCTCCGAGCTCGCCAGCTACCTGCGCCTGATCGCCCATCGCCAGGCGCCGGCCCAACCCCAGGAACGCATCGCCGACTTCGAGCGCAGCTTCGGCCCCTTGGACAAGATCGAGAGCGAATGGCGCGCCTGGGTCCAGGCTTTGCCCGTGAAATAGCCGTCCGCGCGGCGCCCGCCCCCCGAAAGAAGGCTCACGCCGCCTTCGCGGCGCCGCCCCCGCCCATCTTCGCCGCCAGCCACAGCGGCCCCAGCAGCAGCGCCGCGTTGATCATGAACAGCGTCTCATAGGACGACAACCCGCCGTAACGCCCCGGCCCCGCCATCTGCATCGCGGCGCCCCCCAGCAGCGCGCCCACCGCCGCGCCGCCCCACTGCGCCAGCGGCGTCAACCCCTCCGGCGCCGCCACGTCCACCCCCTCCGGACCCACCTCCCGCCGCGAGAACGCCACCGCCAGCCCCTCCTCCCCCGACCTCACCAAGAAGAACACCAGCCCGGCCAGCCACATCGCGGGCGCCCCCGCGTGCCCCCGCCAGCCCGCCACCGGCGCCAGCCACATCGCCAGCCCCGCCAGCGTGCAGAACACCGCGCCCTGTCCCACGGCCCCCTCTCCCCTCCGCTGCGCCAGCCGGCCCCACAGCGGAAACGTCGCCAGACCGCCGAACATGCCCACCGCGCTCACCAGCAGCGTCCGGCGGTGCCCATAGCCCGCGGCCCGCACCAGATACACGTACAGCCCCGGCACGCTCATCATCGCCAGCGCCGAGCACAAAGCCGTAAAGGCCAGCCGCCGCAGAACCCCCTTGTCCGCCAGTTCCCGCCGCCACGAAGGCGCGGCCGCCGGCTCCGCCGCCGCGGCCTGAAAAGGCGCCCACGCCATGATCAGCATCCGACCGAACCAGGCCAGCAGGAACAACGCCAGCGCAAAGCGATAGCGCTCCGCCGTCCCCCCAGGCCCCAACAACACCACCACCGCCACCATCGCCCACAGGCTCACCACCTGCCACGCCATGCGCAACACGCCGACGAAGCGCCCCGCCACTTCAGGCGGCAGCAGACCGCGCAAGATGGGCGACCACCCCCCAACCCCCACCGTGTAGAACAACGCGTAAAAGAAGCAGCAGACCGCCATCAGGCCCATCGCCGCGCCAACCCCCCACGCCTCGCGCACCGTGGGCAACGCCAGCAAAGGAACCGCCACCAACCCGCTCAGCCCCCAGCACGTCACCATCAGCCACCGCTTGCCCCCCTGGCCCGTGGTCTTGGGCGCAAGCGCCAGCCCCCCGATCCCCAGGCACAGCGCCCCGTTCACCACCCCCACCTGCAAGTCATCCGCCCCCAGGCTCAACGCATAAAGCGTCGCCAGCCCGCCTGCCATCATGCAGTGCCACATCGGCATGCCCAGGCACTGCCCGATCACCGCCATCCGCAACGCGAACCGGCGCGCGCGGGGAGGGATCTCCCCGCCCGCGGCCGCGCCACGCTCTCTGCCCTGCTCCACGCTCATCCCGCAACCCGCGATTTCTATCGGCCGGGCGCGCCCGGACCGCGCCAGCCTTGCCACATATTCTGTCCCCTTGCCCGCCAAAGTCAAGCCATCTTGGCGCCCCCCGCGCCCGCCCAACCGCAACCGCTTATGCCTTCTGTTGTTACGGCCGGCCCGCGAGCCGTGTTCCTTCCCCGGTTCCACAGCCCATGACCCGCCGGCCCTCTCCGCGGAGCCATCGCCATCGCCGTGCCCATCTTCGCGCCTTTGCGTCTTGGCGCAAGACAGCCGTTCCGCCGCGCAAGTCCGCCGCGCCCCGCTCTGGCCCGCCTGCCTCCAATCCGCTATACTATCCCCCCAACGCCGATCCCGGCTGTTCGTCGCGTTCAAGGAGCCTCCATGCCACCTGTCTTTGTCTTCAACATGTCCCACGTCTCCAAGAGCTACGGCGAAAAGGTCGTGCTCCAGGACATCAGCCTCTCCTTCTATCTCGGCGCCAAGATCGGCGTCGTGGGCGAAAACGGCTCCGGCAAGTCCACGCTCCTGCGCATCATGGCCGGCCTGGACAAAGACATCGAAGGAACCGCCGAGATCACCCGGGGCATGAGGGTGGGCTACGTCCCCCAGGAGCCCCGCCTCAACCCGGACAAAAACGTCCGCGAGAACATCGAAGAGGCCGTCGCGCCCATCAAGGCCCTGCTCAACCGCTACGAAGAGATCACCTCCAAGCTCGGCGAAGACATGCCCCAGGACAAGATGGACGCGCTCATGGAGGAGATGACCCGCGTCCAGGAACAGATAGACGCGGCCGACGCCTGGGAGATTGACCGCCGCATCGACATGGCCGCCGATGCCCTCGTGCTGCCTCCCGACGACGCGGACGTGCGCACCCTCTCCGGCGGCGAGCTCCGCCGCGTGGCCCTGTGCAAGGTCTTTCTCGAACGCCCCGACCTCCTCCTCCTCGACGAGCCCACCAACCACCTCGACGCCGAGACCATCGCGTGGCTCGAACAGACCCTCGTCGAATACCCCGGCACGGTCATCATCGTCACCCACGACCGCTACTTTCTCGACAACATCACCAAGTGGATCCTCGAACTCGAAAACGGCCGCGGCATCCCCTACGAAGGCAACTACCAGTCGTGGCTGGCCCAGAAGAGCGAACGCCTCCGCCTCATGGAGAAGCGCGAAAGCGAACGCCAGCGCATCCTGCAGCAGGAGCTGGAGTGGATTCACACCGCGCCCAAAGGCCGGCTGAAAAAGAGCAAAGACCGCATCACCCGCTACAACGAGCTCGCCAGCAAGAGCTTCGAAGTCTCGCGCAGCGAAGTCGTCATCCAGATTCCCCCCGGCCCCCGCCTCGGCGACAAGGTCCTCGACTTCCAGAACGTCAGCAAAGGCTTCAAGGGCGTCAACCTCATCGAGAACTGCTCGTTCAACATGCCCCACGGCGCCATGGTCGGCGTGGTCGGCCCCAACGGCGCGGGCAAGACCACTCTGTTCCGCATGATCGTGGGCCAGGAAAAACCCGACGCCGGCCAGGTCGTCCTCGGCCCCAACGTCGTGCTCTCCTACGTCGACCAGACCCGCGACGCGCTCAATGACGCCAACACCATCTACCAGGAGATCACCGGCGGCCACGAGGAGATCGAGCTCGCCGGCCGCAAGATGAACGGCCGCGCCTATGTGGGCCGCTTCAACTTCCGCGGCGGCCAGCAGCAGAAGCTCGTGGGCGAGCTCTCCGGCGGCGAGCGCAACCGCGTCCACCTGGCCAAGCTCCTCCGCCGCGGCGGCAACCTTCTCCTCCTCGACGAGCCCACCAACGACCTCGACATCAACACCCTGCGCGTGCTCGAAGCCGCGCTCATTGACTTCCCGGCCTGCGCCATGGTCATCAGCCACGACCGGTTCTTCCTCGACCGCATCTGCACCCACCTGCTCGTCTTCGAAGGCGAAGGCAAAGTGCGCTGGTTCGAGGGCAACTTCCAAGCCTACGAGGAGACCGTCCTCGGCGGCGGCAAGGGCGACGCGCTGCTCCACCGCCGCTCCAAGTACCGCCGCCTCCCCCAAGCCTAGACCAGGAGCCCCCCCATGCCCGCCCCCGTCTGCCGCGTTGGTTTTGGCCGCGCCGTCATCAACCCCAAGCCCGGCGTCTCGCTGGCCGGCTACTTCAACCCCCGCTTCAACACCGGCGTGCTCGACGACCTCTGCGTCCGCGTCATGCTCATCGAAAGCGGCAGCGTCACGACCGGGTTCATCAGCCTCGACCTCATTCTCGTCTCCGAGCAGCTCATGGACGCCATCCGCGCGGCCCTGCGCCGGGCCGCCCTCTTCTTCTGCGAAGAGCTTCCCCTGGCCGCCACCCACACCCACACCGCCCCGGACGTCGGCGGCATCATCAACGAACAGCATGTGGACGCCGCCTACCGCTCCTTCGTGGCCGGCCGCGTGGTCGAGGCCTGCCAGGCCGCCGTGGCCGACCTCTATCCCGCGGAGATCCTTGCCGCCTCGGTCGAGAACAACCCCTTTGCCTTCAACCGCCGCTACTGGATGAAAGACGGCTCCGTGGTCACCAACCCCGGCAAGCGCAACCCCGATATCGTCAAGCCCGAAGGCCCCGTGGACCGGGAAATTCAGGTCGTCGCCGTCAAGCGCAAAGGACAGATCGCCGGCCTTGTCGCCAACATCACAAACCACACCGACACCACCGGCGGCGACCAGGTCTCCGCGGACTGGCCCGGCCACCTCGAACGCCGCGTCCAGGAACTCATCGGCGCCCCCATCCCCGTCATCTCGCTCATCGCCCCCTCCGGCAACATCAACCATTTCGACGTCAGCCACAGCGGCGGCCAGACCTCGCCCGAAGAAGCCCGCCGCATCGGCGAAGGCTACGCCGGCATCGTCGCCGGTCTCCTCAAGGACCTCAAACCCATCCAGCCCGATCCCGTCCTCTTCGACCTCGAAACCGTCAATATCCCCTTCCGCAAGATCACCGAAGCCCAGCTCGCCGAAGCCCGCGCGGTTGTCGCCCAAGCCGCCCAAGCCGGCCAGGGCGACCTCACCAGCGAAGACCTCGCCAAGGGCAACCTCGCCGTCAAGAAGTTCTTCGCCGAGCAACTCATCGAATACGCCAAACGCGCCACGCCCCAGGGCCGCGACTTCGACCTCGCCGCCATCCGCCTAGGCCAGGACCTCGCCATCGTCTTCCTCCCCGGCGAGCCCTTCACCGAAATCGGCATGGCCATCAAGAAAGCCTCCCCCTTCCGCCACACCCTCGTCTCCTCCCTGTCCAACGGCGAGTGTGGTTACGTCCCCATGAAGGAATGCTTCGCGCGCGGCGGCTACGAAATCCTGCCCGTCGTCGGCGGCGGCCCGGCCGAAGACACCTGCGACGTCTTCATCAAAGTCGGCCGGGAACTCCTCACCCGCCCCGTGGACGAAAAGGCCGTCCGCGAACGCCAGAAGCGCCGCGCCAAACGGTAAGGGCGCGTCCGCCGGTCTTTCGCCCTTTTCGTCCTCGGCAACGGCCCTTGCCGCGCCGTTGACGCAGCGCATACAAACATTGTATAATGCGCCCGAAAGCGAGGGCAACATGGGCAACGTCACCGTCAACGTCTCCTTCCAGGACAGTCTGCTGCGCGACATAGACCGCGTCGCCAGGGACGAATCGCGCAGCCGGTCCGAACTGCTGCGCGAGGCCGCGCGGGTCTATATCCAACGCAAGGAACGCCTGGCCCGCATCTTCGCCTGGGGCCGCGAACTCGCGGCCAGAAAGGCCCTGGCGCCCGGAGACGTGGCCGCCGAAATCGCGGCCCACCGCAGGAACAAGGCGCCGCGAAAGTGACGCCCCTTCGCGTGGTCCTCGACTCCAACGTCATCATCTCCGCCATCCTCTTTGGCGGTCCCCCGGCCGGCGTCCTCGAACAGGTCGCGGCCGGAACGGTCGTGTGCTGGGTGTCGCTGCCGATCCTTGACGAAGTCCGCGGCGTGCTTCAGCGGCCCAAGTTCGGACTCTCGCCCGATCAGGCCCTCGCGCTGGCGGAGGAGTTCCACGGCCTCTGCCAGGTCGCCGCCCCCGGCGCCAAGGTCCGCTCCGTCGCCGCCGATCCGGACGGCGACCGCGTCCTGGAGTGCGCCTTGGCCGCGGGCGCGCACGTCATCGTCTCCGGAGACGCGCGCTTGCTCGCCCTCAGCCGGTGGCGAGGCGTCCGCATCGTCTCGCCCGCCGAGTTCCTGCAAACGGCCCAGCCGCCCAAGGCCGGCCGCCCCTGACGCCTTTGTCACCCTTGCCTCTTTGGAGCCGCCCGTGAAGATCATCGTTGACGAAAACATGCCCCTTGGCCCCCAGGCCTTCAGCGCCTTGGGGGAAGTGACGGTCCTGCCCGGCCGCGCCATCGACGCCCAAGCCGTCCGCGACGCCGACGCCCTGGCCATCCGCTCCGTCACCAAGGTCACCCCCGCCCTGCTCCAAGGCTCCCGCGTCCGCTTCGTCGGCACCGCCACCATCGGCACGGACCACGTGGACGCGCCCGGCATCCAGAAGATGGGCGTCACCTTCGCCAGCGCCCCGGGCAGCAACGCCAACTCCGTCTCCGAATACATCACCGCCATGCTGCTCACCCTGGCCCATCGCAGAGGCGAAAAGCTCCAAGGCCGCACGCTCGGCGTCATCGGCTGCGGCAACGTCGGCTCGCGCGTCGCCGCCAAAGCCGAAGCCCTGGGCATGACCGTGCTCCGCAACGACCCGCCCCTCCAGCGCCAGACCGGATCCCCCGCCTATCTGCCCCTGGAAAAGCTCTTCGCCGCCGACTTCATCACGGTCCACGTCCCCCTCACCCGCGAAGGCCCCGACGCCACCTGGCGGCTCGTCGACGCCGCCTTCCTCAGCCGCATGAAGCCCACGGCCACCCTCATCAACTCCTCGCGCGGCGAAGTCGTCCACGGCGAAGCCCTGGCCCAGGCCCTGGACAGGCGCGTCATCCGCGCCGCCGCGCTGGACGTCTGGGAAAACGAGCCGGGCATTGACTTCGATCTCGTCCACCGCGTGGCCCTGGCCACGCCCCACATCGCCGGCTACTCCTACGACGGCAAGCTCAACGGCACGGACATGATCTACCGCGCCGCGTGCGCATGCTTCGGCGTCCAGCCCACGTTTGACGTCCTGGCCGCCGCGCCGGCCACGTCCCTGCCCCTGCTGCGCCTGCACGCGGACGGCCGGGAAGACGAAGACGTCCTCCGCGAAGCCGTCAAGGCGCTCTACGACATCGAGGCCGACGACGCCCGCCTCCGCTCCGGCGGCGCCAAGCCCCCCGAACAACGCGGCCCCCATTTCGACCACCTGCGCAAGACCTACCCCATCCGGCGCGAGTTTCACAACACCATCGTCCTCTGCGATGACGCCTCGCCCCGTCTGCGCGCCAAGCTGAAGGGCCTGGGGTTCCGGGTGCAGTAGCCGCTCGGCGGGCCTGTCGAACACGTCGGCTTGCCGGACGTGTCCGGCGTGGCTCGGCTCACGCGCGCCCTGCGTCGCTCCCTGCCCACCGCGCCGCCTTGTCCAGCAGCTCGTCCGCCTCCTCGGCCGAGGCCGCCTGCGTCCGGATCAGCAACCCCTCGGGCCGCAGCCGCCGGACGACGAACTCCACGTGTTCCGGCGGCACGGCGATTTCCAGACAGCGGCCCGCCGCCTGCACCCGGCGATATAGGTCCATCCAGCGCGGCCCATTGGGC
>CAYYEE010000109.1:0-6588 GCA_964470775.1 uncultured Planctomycetota bacterium
CGAGACGGCTTTCTTCCTGGCCTTTTCCTGGGGCGGCTTGGGCGCGGAGGCTTTGGCGGCGGGGCTGGCCTTTTGGGCCGGGACCTGCGCGGATGGCGCCGGCTTCTTTGTCTTGGCCTGGGGCTTGGGCTGGGCGGCCTTGGCCTGGGGCTTGGGCTTTTTGGCGGCGGCGGCCGGCGCGGGCGCCTTGGGCGCTTTCAGTTTGGGCTTGGCCTTTTCGGTCTTCTTCGCGGATGCGACGCTGTATGGCTTGCGCCGGGCTTTGGCGACGGGCTTGGGGGCCTTGGTCTTCTTGGCGGCTGGTGGAACAGGCTCTGCCGCCTTCTCGACCTTCTTCTTGGGCGCGGGCGCGGCCTTGGGCTTGGCTGGCGCCTTGGACTCTCTGATGGCGACCGGCTTTGGTTTCGAGGTCTTGGTTGTCTTCTTCGCTGGCGCTTGCGCAGCCACGGCCGCCTTGGCTGTTCTGACCGCAGGCTTGGCCGCGCCTTCAGCCTTGGTCTTGGATTTGGCCTCGGGCGCTGGTCTGCGGGAAAGGCTCATCGCGACTCCCCTTTCCAGAAGGCGTCGTCGCGCGGCATGTCCTTGGGTACGACGCAGACGTGGCCGGGGGTGACGTCGAAACGCTTGGCGTCGCGCTCAGGTTCGTGGCCGATGGAGATGCCCGCGGGGATGACGTTTCGCTTGTCGATGATGGCGCGGTTGATGCGTACGCTGGCGCCGATATGCACGTCGTCGAAGATGACGCTGTCCTGGACGCAGGCGTCCGGGCCGATGGTGACGCCGGGGCCGATGATGGAGCGGATGACGCGGGCGCGGTCGACGACGACGCCGGCGGAGAGGATGGAGTCTTCGACCGCGGCGCCGGCGAGGACTCTGGCCGGCGGGCGCTGGCCGTGTTCGGCGCGGATGGGCCAAGCGGCGTCGCTGAGGTCGAAGGCGGGTGTGGCGCCGAGCAGGTCCATGCTGGACTGCCAGTAGGCGTCCAGGGTCCCGATGTCGCGCCAGTAGTCTTTGCGGCCGTCGGCGGCGGCAAAGGGAAAGGCGTAGACAGGGAGCTTGCTGATGTTGGAGGGGATGATGTTCTTGCCGAAGTCGTGGTCCGTGTTGGCTTTGGCGTCTTCGGACACGGCGTGGACGAGGGTGCGGGTGTTGAAGACGTAGATGCCCATGGAGGCGAGGCAGCGGGAGGGGTCGTTTGGCATGGGCTTGGGGTGGGCGGGCTTTTCCTCAAAGCCGGTGACGCGGTTGTGCTCGTCCACCTGCATGACGCCGAAGCGTTTGCCTTCCTCAATTGGAACGGGGACGCACGCGACCGTGATTTCGGCTTTGCGGGCGGCGTGGAAGTCTATCATGCTTCCGTAGTCCATCTTGTAGATGTGGTCGCCACCCAGGATAAGGACGCGTTGCGGGCGCTCGATTTGGAGGGTGTAAATGTTCTGGTAGATGGCGTCGGCGGTGCCGCTGTACCAGCGCTGGCCCGCGCGCTGCTGGGGGGGCACGGTGTAGAGGCTCTCGCCCAGGTCTTCGCGGAGAAAGCCCCAAGAGACGCGGAGGTGGCGTTCGAGCGACATGGAGCGGTACTGGGTGAGGATGCAGATGCGGCGGAGATCAGAGTTAAGGCAGTTGCTAAGGGTGAAGTCGATGATGCGGTAGATGCCGCCGAAGGGCACGGCGGGCTTGGCGCGGTCGCGGGTGAGGGGATAGAGGCGCTCGCCTTGGCCGCCACCTAGGACGACGACAAGGGTATCGCGCCGCGGTTTGCGCGTGGTCATAGGGTGGGACGCCTTTTCTTCAGGAAATGCCCCGCTCGTTGAGGACCGAGCGGATGGCGTCCATGAGTCCTGTCAGGTCAGAAGACTTGACCACATAGGCGTCGGCCGACCAGCTCCGGAAGTCCTCGCCGTAGTTGCTGTAGGCGGTGTTGAGGACAATGGGGAGGCGGTTGTTCTTGGACAGGAGGCGGTTCATGGCCTCGATACCGTCCATGCCCGGCATACTGATGTCCATGACGACCAGATCCGGCTTTTGTTGTTCGACCAGCTGGACGGCTTCCCTGCCATCGCGCGCAGAGACTACTTCGTGCCCCTCGTCTGTGAGGCTGTCCGTGTAGAGTTCCCGCTGGTGGTCGTCGTCTTCGACCACGAGGATCAGAGCCACGGCTACAACCTCCTTTCTTTCAACAAACGGCTGTACGTTGGGTCGTCTCGCTGTGCCCGCCAGCCGCGCAGCCGTCGGTGCGGCTGGGACGGTCGCAAGACAAACGATGTTATGGTGATGCAGTCCATTCCTGGCGTCTCCTGGCAGGCTGTGCGTGCTGCCCTGAGGCGCGACCAAGCGTTGAGGAGCGGACTATTCCCGACAGGGATATATATACCCCTTTGAGGCGGTTACGGCAAGTTTTTTTGTGAGACAAATCGGGATGCGGGAAGGATGGCGGCGCCGCGGCAGGTGAAATGCAGGCGCGGCCCAATCGGCCGTTCGCGCCAAGTTGATTAAAACCGGAAAGAATAATATCATTGTGATCTGCGCTCAGCGGGTTTGGCGGAGAAGACATGGCTGTCGTCGCGGGTATTGACGAGGCGGGCTATGGCCCTCTGCTGGGACCGCTTGTGGTGTCGGCGGCTGCGTTTCGGGTGGGCTGCGGCGAGGACGATGACCTGTGGGAGGCGCTCTCCGGAGCGGTGGCCCGCGCGCGTCGGCGTGGTGACGACCGCGTGGCTGTGGCGGACAGCAAGGCGCTGCTGAGGGCAGGCAGCGGCTTGGCGCCTGTGGAAGAGGGGGTGTTGGCCTTCCTGGCGTTGACTGGAGATGGCTGCCCCACATGGCGCGCGGCGCTGGAGCGGTTGGACCCAGACGCTGGGCGCAGGGCTGATTTGGACCGGTATCCGTGGTATGCGGGCCGGGATGCGACGCTGCCGGTAGAGGCTTCGCCGGAGCGCGTGGAGGAATTGGCTGGGCGCTTGTCGAGCGTCTTGTCCAGCAAAGGCGTTTCGCTGGCGGCGTTGTGGTCAGCGCCCATGGAAGTAATTGAGTTCAATGCGCTTACGACACGGTTCGACAGCAAGTCCATGACCGTGGCGTCGCGGGTGTTCGAGATGCTGCGACGACTGTGGGCCGCGTTCGGCGCGGAAGGCGTGCGGGTGGTGGCGGACAAGTTGGGTGGCCGCAACGAATACAGGCGCTGGTTGATGGCGGAGTTCACGGGTTGTGACGTCCGGGCCGAGGTGGAAGGCGCGCAGGAGTCCACCTATGTGATCCGTGCGCCGGGACGTGAGATGAAGGTGAGCTTCGAGCCCAAGGCCGACGCGCGGCGCATGGCCGTTGCTTTGGCCTCGATGGTTTGTAAGTACATGCGCGAGTTGATGATGGGACTTCTCAACTCGTACTGGAGCCAGCGGGCGCCTCAGGCGCGCCCGACTGCGGGATATGTGGAGGACGGACGGCGGTTCCTGCAAGACGTGGCGCCGCAGTTGGACGCGGAGCCAGGTCTTAGAGAGCTGCTGATCCGAGCGAGATAAGGCGGCGTGGCGCAGGCCTGCGGTTTAGGAAACCGCCGGCCTCATGAGCGGCGCGGGCCGCATCGGCCGCCGAGGTGTCTTCCTGGAGGAAGAGAAGGCAGGGCAATGGCGAAGAGGATTGCGATTGCGGGTGTGACGGGCGCCGTGGGCGTGGAGTTTCTCAATGTGCTCGAGGCCCGGAACTTCCCGGTGGCCTCGATCAAGGGCCTGGCCTCGGAGCGCAGCGTGGGCAAGGAGTTCACGTTCCGCGGCGAAAAGCACAAGGTGGAGAAACTGGGCCACGATTCCTTCAAGAACGTGGACATTGCGCTGTTCAGCGCGGGCGGAAGCCGCAGCAAGGAGTTCGCGGCGTCCGCGGTGAAGGCGGGCGCGGTGGTGGTGGATAACTCCAGCGCCTTCCGCATGGACCCCAAGGTTCCGCTGGTGGTGCCTGAGGTGAACCCGCAGGCCATCAAACAGCACCAGGGGATCATCGCCAACCCCAATTGCTCCACGATCATCATGAACGTGGCCGTGTTCCCGCTCTACAAGGCCCTTGGCGTGGAGCGCATTTTCGTGGCCACGTACCAAGCGGCCTCGGGCGCGGGCATGACGGCTATGCGCGAGCTGGAGGACGAGACGCGCGCCGTGCTGGACAAGAAACCCTTCACCCGCACCGTGATCCCGTACCCCTATGCCTTCAACCTGTTCCCCCACAACTCGCCGCTGCTGCCGGACGGCTACTGCGAGGAAGAGGTGAAGATGCTGAAGGAGACGCGCAAGATCTTCGGCGATCAGAGCATCCGCGTCAACGCGTTCTGCGTGCGCGTGCCTGTGCTGCGCGCGCACTCGGAAGCGGTGAACATCCAGTTCAAGCGCGACGTCAGCCCGGAGCAGGCGTACGAGATTCTGCGCAAGGCGCCGGGCGTGCAGGTCTTCGAGGATCGCGCCGCCAACAAGTGGGCCACGCCGCTCGACGCTTCGGGCAAGGACCCCGTGCTCGTGGGCCGCATCCGCCGCGACCAGAGCCAGCCCAACACGCTCGACATGTGGCTGGTGGGCGACCAGATTCTGAAGGGCGCGGCGCTGAACGCGGTGCAGATCGCTGAACTGCTGTAGGTTTGGCTCTTCGGGGGCTCTGAGGCCGAGGCCTCTGGGCCCCCATTTTTGTGTCTGGGGCCGAGGGACGGAAGGGACTCAGAGCACGCAAGCACGGCGCCAAGCCGGTTCCAGGAGGCCGGCCTGCGGGGGGGCCGGCCGCAAGGCCGTTTGCGGGCTGGGGCTGCATCCCCGGCGCCGCAAAGGGACGGCGTCGCGCCGGTGGCAGATTGGACGCAGCATGAGAAACATCCGCGTGACGGTGGAGTTCGAGGGCACGCGCTACCTGGGCTGGCAGAGACAGGAGCAGGGGCCGTCCATCCAGCAGGCGCTGGAAGAGGCGGTGGCGCGGATCACGGGGGAGAAGACGACGGTGATCGGCGCGAGCCGCACGGACGCGGGGGTGCACGCGCTGGGCATGGTGGCCAACTTCCGCGTCGAGTCAGATATGGAGGCGAGCCGGCTGCACAGGGGGCTCAACGCGGTCCTGCCGCCGGACATCGCGATTCGCGAGCTGGCCGACGCGCCGCTCGATTTCCACGCGCAGTTCCAGGCCAAGTTGAAGCGGTACGAGTACAGCCTGTGGACGGAGCAGGTGAGGCCGGCGCTTGGACGCGAGCGGGTGTGGAGCGTGCGCTGGAAACTGGACGAGGAGAGAATGCGCGAGGCGGCCGCGCTGCTTGTGGGCAAGCACGACTTCGGCGCGTTCGAGGCCTCGGGTTCCATGTCATCGCATTCGGTGCGCACGGTGACGCGCGCGGAGTGGGAGCGGCGGGGACCGCTGCTGGTGTTCGTCGTGGAGGGCGACGGGTTTCTTTACAACATGGTGCGGATCATGGTGGGGTCCATGGTGGACGTGGGGCGGGGCCGGACCACGGTGGACGCGTTCCGCGCCGGCTTCGAGAGCCGCGACCGCACGCGCATGGGCCCCACGGCGCCGCCGCAGGGGCTGTGCTTGATGTGGGTGCGGTATGAGGCGTGAGGGTGGACGTCGCGGCGCGTCACGTCCCGGCCAGCCGGCGGCTTCCACTTGGGGCGGAAGGCGCAGGAGTCAACGGGCCCGCCGGCCAGCCCGTCCGCGGTCAGCCGTGTCCTTTGGCCGCTCTGGACGCAGCGGATGCCAGAAGCACGGCCACGTATCTCGATAATCAGCTTGATTTTCGGTCTGCTATATACATACAATCTCTGCGTGGCGGCCTGTCGCGCGTTGTGGCGATGGCTCTGCGATAGGCGGAAAGTCCGCTTGCGGGTGGGTGGCGTGGGCGCATGGCGCCTGGCGCGAGGGAGGAGTTGTCTATGGGTACTGGAATGCTGGGGACATTTCGCCGGGCTTTTACGTTGATCGAGCTGCTGGTCGTTGTCGCGATCATCGCTATCCTGGCCGCCATGCTGCTGCCGGTGTTGAGCACGGCGCGCGAGAAGGCCAGGCGAACCGGTTGTCTGAACGCCTTGAGCCAGTTCGGCCGCGCCAGCGAAAGCTACTGCGGCGACTTTGGCGGCTACTTCCCGTCCTGGGCCGCGTGGGGCAAGCCCGTGGACTTCGCCGACGTCGAGACCGGGACCGAGAGCAACCCCCCGGTGGACGCCGGGCTGTACGCCGGCCGCAGCGACCTGGGCGTGGAACAGCGCGTCGAGCAGTCGCGGGCCGGCAACACCTCCACGATCCACTTCCGCTACAACAACCCCGCCATCTATTTCCGCACCATCTTCGCCGGCTACCAGCCCGCCGGCTTCGACGGAAACTACGGCGTCAACGCCGACGCAGGCACGTTGCATATGGGCCCCGTGGGCTTGGGGACGCTCGCGACCGCCGGCTATATCAGCGACGGGTCCCTCTACTATTGCCCCTCGTCCGGCGGCATGCCCAGCCCCTACTTCTGGACCGCCCGCTGCTACGGCTGGGCCGAGTCGCCCGGCGACCTCAGAGCCGCGGGCGGGCCCAACCCGCGCGCCTTCACCCACGGCGGCTACAAGCAGCTCCTCACGACCAAGA
>CAYYEE010000109.1:6598-10740 GCA_964470775.1 uncultured Planctomycetota bacterium
GATGGCCCAGATATCCGGCTACAGCGCGGCCGACCAGGGCCGGTTTTACCGCCTCGGCATGCATTTCTATTACACCCGCGTCTGCGCCAGCTTCTCCCACTTCGCGTATCGCAACGTTCCCACCTCCATCTGGGAATGGTTGGATAGCGACAACGCCTATCGCGACAAGCGCCCGCTGAACATCAAAGGACGCGCGCGCCTTTACTATCACCGCCCTTACCAAACCCTCGCGACCGGCGAACCCGTGTTCAAGACGCAGAAGCAGTTGAGCGGCCGGGCGCTGGCGTCCGATTCGTTCGGCCGTCTTCTGTGGTGGGACAAGGACACCCCTCAGAAGCCCGGCGACGGTTACTACGGTCACAGGGACGGCTACAACGTCCTCTACGGCGACGGCAGCGCGCGCTACTGGGGCGATCCGCAACTGCGCCTGGTCTACTGGCCGGAGTGCGGGTTCGTCAAGTCGTCCTGGGATGGCGTTACGATACGCTCCGGCATGTACACGAACGTGATCACCGACTACTACGCCGAATACCAAAGCGGCGACACGCACAACGCCCACAACCTCCGCCACGGCCAGTACGTCTGGCATCAGTTCGACGAAGCCAACGGCATTGACGCGGGCGTGGACAACAACGCCAAGCTCAAGAAGTTCACCTGGGACTGAGCGTGGGCTGCGCCAGGGGCTTGGCGTCGTAGCCGGCGGCGGTGACGGCGTTGGCGAGGGCGGCGGGGTCGAGCTTGTCGCCTGTGACCACGGCGAGCTTCTTTTTCAGGTCCACCTGCGCGCCGGTGACGCCGGCGACCGCCTTGAGAGCGTTCTCGACGTGACGAACGCAGTTGTGGCACGTCATCCCCAGCACGGAAAGGCGGACAGAGGCGGCGGTCATGTCTCGGGTCTCCTTTGCGCGAAAGGCCATGCGGCGTTTCAGCGCGGCCAGGGCGTGGCCGGCGATCATGGCGGCGATGAGGGCCGTGGCGATCAGCTCGATCCAGCGGGGCAGGGCGTGCGTCATGCAATGGCCTACGGCGCCGCCGGCGGCAGGGGCGACGACCCAGTCGAAGGCGAGGCCGAGGAGGATGCTGGACACGGCGACCGTGCCGACGTAGATGGCGGCGACGCGGCGGCCGAAGGCGCGGTAGATGGCGCCGAGGGTGGCGGCGTTGGTGGCTGGGCCGGCCATGAGAAAGACCAGGGCTGCGCCGGCGGGCAAGCCGGCGCTGGTGACGAGCGAGGCGGCGATGGGCACGGAGGCGATGGCGCAGACGTACATGGGCATGCTGATGGCGAGCATAAGCAGCATGCCGCCGACGCCCTGCATCCAGGCCACGTTTTCGAACACGCGCGTGGCGCCCGCGGCGGCGCTGATGAACCCGGCGATCACGACGCCGGCCGCGATCCAGGCGTAGACGCCGCCGAGCACGGACCCGAATCCGAAGCGCAGGGCCCGGACCACGCGGGCGCGCAGGCCGCGGGGCAGGACTTCGTCAACGGCCGGCGCCTGGACCTCGGCGTGGGACCCGCCGAAGAGGTCGGCAAGCACGCCGCCGGCAAGGCCGGTGATGAGGGCGCTGAAGACCTTGAAAAGGGCGAACGGCCAGCCGAGGAAACGGGCGCTGACCAGGATGGAGTCCACGCCGGTCTGGGGGGTGCTGATGAGAAAGCCTATTGCGGCGCCGTCAGAGGCGCCGTCCTTTTTGAGGCCGAGGGCGGCGGGAATGACGCCGCAGGAGCACAGGGGCATGGGGACGCCGAGGGCCGTGGCCCAGAACACGCTGCGGAATCCTTTGCGGCCCAGGAAGCGCCGCGTCAGTCCCGGAGGGAAGACGACGTGCAGCAAGCCGGCGATGAGCAGGCCCAAGGTCAGCCATGGAGAAAGCTCCACCATGGCCATGGCGGTCTCGTTGATCCAGCGCATGAGGAAACGCATGGCGCAGTCCTCCTGGCCGGACCTGAGCCCGGCCTCGCGGCGGACGTCCGCAAAACGCGGCGGACGCGGCCTATTTCACGAACTTCTGGAGGACGGAGTCGAGCTCACGGATGGCGCGGCTGGAATCGCCGCCTTTGAAGGCCTCGACGACGCACGAGTTCAGATGGCTGGCGAGGATGCCGCGGGCCAGCGAGAGCAGGGCGGCTCTGGCGGCGGCGATCTGGGTGAGGACGTCGATGCAGTAGGCGTCCTTCTCGATCATGCTGGCGACCGCGGCGGCCTGGCCGGCGGCGCGCCGGGCGCGGGCCAAGTGGGCGTCGCGTTCCGTGGGTTTGGGCGGCATGGCGCGTCCTCCAGAAGGCTGTTGTATACCATGTACGGGTATCTGGTATAAGCATACCGCGGGGAGGGGGGCGTGTCAAGGGGGCATGGAGCGAATGGGGGGCTGACAGGGCCTGTGGGTCCTGCATGACCTTTGCGGAAATGAAAGCGGCCCGGAGCCGGGGCGCCGGGCCGCGAGGGGGGAACGTCTGGCGCGCGGGTTTACAGACTCTGGGCGATCATGTCGCCGACCTGGGCGGTGGAGTAGCCCATCTTGCCGGCGCTAAGGCTCTTGATCTTGGTCGCCACGGCGGCCTTGACGGCGTCTTCGACCGCCTGGGCGGCCTTGTTCTGGCCGAGGTGGTCGAGCATCATGCCCATGGCGCAGATGGCGGCGAGGGGGTTGATGACGCCCTGGCCGGTGTACTTGGGGGCGGAGCCGCCGATGGGTTCGAACATGCTGACGCCTTCGGGGTTGATGTTGCCGCCGGCGGCGATGCCCATGCCGCCCTGGGTGATGGCGCCAAGGTCGGTGATGATGTCGCCGAACATGTTGCCGGTGACGATGACGTCGAACCACTCGGGGTTCTTGACCATCCACATGCAGGTGGCGTCTACGTGGTAGTACTCGCGTTTGACGGTGGGGTAGCTCTTCTGGCCCATTTCATGGAAGGCGCGCTCCCATAGGTCGTAGATGTAGGTGAGGACGTTGGTCTTGCCGCACAGGGCCAGGGTGTTCTTCTTCTTGCGCTTCAGGGTGTACTCGAAGGCGTACTTCAGGCAGCGGTCCACTTGGTGGCGGGTGTAGACGCCGGTCTGGACCGCGACTTCGTGGGGGGTGCCCTTCATGGTGATGCCTCCGGCGCCGGTGTAGACGTCGCCGGAGTTCTCGCGGACCACGACGTAGTCAATGTCTTCGGGGCCTTTGCCGACCAGGGGGCAGGCGACGCCGGGAAAGAGCTTGACAGGCCGGAGGTTGATGTACTGGTCGAACTCGAAGCGGAGGCGGAGGAGGATGCCTTTCTCGAGGATGCCGGGCTTGACCTGGGGGTGGCCGATGGCGCCCAGGAGGATGGCGTCGACCTTGCGGAGGTCGGCGATGACGCTGTCGGGCAGGATTTCGCCGGTGCGAAGGTAGCGGTCACCGCCGATGTCAAAGGGAATGGTCTCGGTCTTGAAGTTGAACTTGGCGGCCGCGGCGCCGAGCACCTTGACGGCTTCGGCGATGACCTCGGGCCCGGTGCCATCGCCCGCGATGATTCCGATCTTGTACATGCGAGTCTCCATAAAACGGCGCGGTCCTTCCCGCGCCCGCTGGGTAAAGAGCCGTGGGCCAGGCCCGCGGCGGCAGATTCAGGGCGTGAAGTCAACCAGGAAGACGGACTGGCCGATGCGAATGGTGTCCCCGGGCTTGAGGACGCTGCTGCTGCTCTTCTGCCCGTTGACGTAGATGCCGTTGTGGCTGCCGAGGTCGCGTATCTCGACGCCGCGGGGGCCGATGACGATGCTGGCGTGCTGGCGCGAGACAGCGAGGTCGCGGATGCTGATGGCGGCTTTGCGGTCGCGGCCCATGATCATGTTGGGCTGGTCAATCTTCCACGACGCGCCCTGGTTGCCGCCCTCGATGCAGGTAACGGTCAACTCGCCGGCGCCATATATCGCGGGCTTCTGGCCGCGGGATGGCGCGGCGGGGGTCTTGGCGGCGTGGGCCGCGGGAGCGGCCAGGGAAAGATCCAGAAGGGTCTCCGGGGCCGCGTCGACCTCGACGTCCGCGGGGATATCGAGATCGGAGCTGTCGTCTTTCTTCTTGGCCGGGCTCTTGGGGGCCGCGGCGGGGAGAGGGCTTGCGGCGGGGCCGTCAACAAGCTCGAACGACGGCTCGGTTTCCTTGCC
>CAYYEE010000110.1:0-10734 GCA_964470775.1 uncultured Planctomycetota bacterium
TCCTGGACGTCCTGGGACCGCAGGGCACCCTCATGGCCCCGGCCTTCACCCATTGCTTCGCCCCCAAAGACGGACGCCACCGCGCCCGACAAGGCCCCTTCGACCGGTCCCACACACCCTCCTCCGTAGGCCGCGTCAGCGAGGCCATCCGCCTCTGGCCCGGCGCCTGCCGCAGCTTCCACCCCATCCACTCCGCCTCCGCCATCGGCCCCCTGGCCTCCGAACTCACCTCCGGCCACGAAAGCGGCTCCGACTTCGGCCCCCAGTCTCCCTTCGCGCGGCTGGTCAAACGCCGCGGACTCATCGTCCTGCTCGGCGTCGGCCAGTTCTGCAACTCCACAGTCCACGTCGTCGAAGACATGCTGGGCATGCCCTACCTCGCCCAAGAGACCGCCCTTGTCCTCGGCCCCGACGGCGAGCCCGTCCCCTTCACCTGCCGCAACTGCCCCTCCGGACACCGCGACTTCTACAACCGCCAGGGCAGCAAATGGGACACCGCCATCCAGGCCGCCGGCGTCATCCTCCACGGCCGCATCGGCATGGCCCGCGTCCAGGTCATGGACGCCGCCCTCTTCGCGCGCGCCGCCTGCGAAATCCTCCGCGCCACACCCGACCTGCTGCTCTGCGACAGCCCAGGCTGCCTCTTCTGTTCCTCGGCCAAACGCCAGCTCCAAACCCTTGGCCTGCGCCAGGCCGCCACCCAAACCGCCCCCGCTCCCGAATCCTGATCGAAAGGTCCGCGCCTTGAAAAAAATGATCGTCACCGGCGGCTGCGGCTTCATCGGCTCCAGCTTTGTCCGCCTCGTCCTCGCCGAGCGCCAGGACTGGGCCGTCACCGTGCTCGACAAGCTTACCTACGCCGGCAATCTCGAAAACATCAGCCCCCTGCTCAACGACAACCGCCTCCAGTTCGTCAAAGGCGACGTCTGCGACGCCGGCCTCGTCGGCCGCCTCATGGACGGCGCCGCGGCCGTAGTCCACTTCGCCGCCGAAAGCCACGTCGACCGCAGCATCCACGACCCCCGCCCATTCCTCGAAACCAACGTCATCGGCACAGCCACCCTCCTCGCCGCCGCGCGCAACGTCCCCGGCCTCCGCCACCTGCAAGTCAGCACCGACGAAGTCTACGGATCCCTTGGCGAAACCGGCCACTTCACCGAGCAATCGCCCTTGCAGGCCAATAACCCCTACTCCGCCAGCAAAGCCAGCGCCGACCTGCTCGTCCGCGCCTACCATCGCACCTTCGGCCTCGACACCATCATCACCCGTTGCGACAACAACTACGGCCCCCGCCAGTTCCCCGAAAAAGTCATCCCCCTCTTCATCGCCAACGCCATGGAGAACAAGCCCCTGCCCCTCTATGGCGACGGCCTCAATGTCCGCGACTGGATCTACGTCGAGGACCACTGCCGCGCCATCCTACTCGCCTTGGAAAAAGGCCGCGCCGGCGAAGTCTACAACATCGGCGCAGGCCATGAGATCACCAACCTCGAACTCGCCCGATCCATCCTCGCCGCCCTCGGCAAACCCGAATCCCTCATCCAATTCGTCAAGGACCGCCCAGGCCACGACCGCCGCTACGCCATCGACCCCTCGAAGACGAAGAAGGAGCTCGGCTGGCAAGCCGCCGTCGCCTTCAAAGAAGGCATCGCCCGCACCGTCCGCTGGTACCAGGAGAACACGGAGTGGCTGCGGCGCGTCCGCTCCGGCGCGTACATGGATTACTACCGCCAGCACTACGTCCAAGCCCACGGCATGAAGGCCCAGCCATGAACGCCACATTCCAGCGCATCCTCATCGTCGGCCACAAAGGCATGTTGGGCCACGACCTCGTCGCCCGCGTCCGCGCCGAGTGGCCCGACGCCGCCCTCACCGGCCTCGATCTGCCCGACATCGACATCACCCGCCCCGCCTCCATCCGCGCCGCTCTCGACGCCTGCCAGCCCCAGGTCATCTTCAACTGCGCGGCCTTCACCAACGTCGACGCCTGCGAAACGCAGACGGAGACCGCCATGGCCGTCAACGGCAAGGCGCCCGGCCTCCTGGCCGCCGCCGCCCGCCAGACCGGCGCCCACCTCATCCACGTGAGCACCGACTACATCTTCGACGGCCTCAAAGGCGCCCCTTACACCGAAGACGACCCCACCGCCCCCATCTCCGCCTACGGCCGCAGCAAGCTCGTCGGCGAAGAAGCCATCCGCGCCCAAGGCGGAACGTGGACCATCGCCCGAACCGCCTGGCTCTACGGCCGCCACGGCCGCAACTTCGTAGACACCATGCTCCGCCTCGCCCGCGAAAAGCCCGAACTCTCCGTCGTCACCGACCAGGCCGGCAGCCCCACATGGACGCGCGACCTCGCCGCCGCCCTCTGCGCTCTGGCCCGCTGCCGCGCCACCGGCCTTTATCACGCCACCAACACCGGCTGCTGCACCCGCTTCGAGCAGACCCAAGCCATCCTCGAAATCGCCGGACTCAAGACCAAGCTCAACCCCGTCACCTCCATCGCCTTCCCCCGCCCCGCCAAGGTCCCCCCCGCCTCGCCCCTGGACACCTCCAGACTCACCCGCGCCACAGGCCACGCCATGCGCCCCTGGCGCCAGGCCCTGGCCGACTACCTGGCCTCATAACCCCCATATCTCCCAAACCTCCTATGCCGCCAAGAATTCCTCATTTTTGCCCTTGACAAGAACGCCGTTTGTGGTAAAATCGCCGCAGAAGCTTGGACGTTGGGGCGTGGAAAGACCGAAAGGTCAGACCCAAACGAGGGCAAATCCTTCTGAGGGGACTGCCGCAAAGCAATGTTCGCCCCGGCGCCTGAGCCGTTATTGTCCAACGCATGGATGCGTGATGTCGCCCGGACAAACGACGCAGCAGCGAGACATCTGACGTACCCCGCGATCATCGCCATGCGCCCAACGGCAAGTGGCGATCCGGCCCCGGGGCCGGATGTGGTCCTGTCGCACTCCCACCTCAAGCGCCAGGACATGCCCCTCACATCCGGCCCCCTTTTGCTCTAACGGCCCCCTCTCCCGCCCCACGCCCCACGGCAGCCCTCCGTCCCAGTCATCCGTTCTTCCGTGTACCCCCGTGTTCGCCCCTCTCCCTCCGCGCCCCCGCGGCCGCTTGTCCTCCTCCCTCACCCCGGCATCCCGACCGTTGCGGTCGGGTTTTGACTTCGCGGCCCCTCGCGGTACAATGGCGCATAGGTCAGCAGAAACGTCATCGGCCCAAAGAGCCCTTTTCGGAGGACCGGCCATGTGGAACTACAGCGAGAAGCTTAAGGACCACTTTTTCAACCCCAGGAACGTCGGCGCCATCGAGAACCCCTCCGGCGTCGGCGAAGTCGGCTCTCTGTCCTGCGGCGACGCCCTCAAGCTCTACATCAAAGTCGAGAACAACCGCATCATGGACGCCAAGTTCCAGACCTTTGGCTGCGGCAGCGCCATCGCGTCCGCCTCGGCGCTGACGGAAATGATCCGCGGCAAGACCCTGGAAGAAGCCGCCGCCATCACCAACCAGGACATCGCCGAGTACCTCGACGGCCTGCCGCCGGAAAAGATGCACTGCTCCGTCATGGGCCGCGAAGCCCTCGAAGCCGCCATCGCCAACTATAAGGGCGAACCGCCTCCCAAGGACCAGGGCGAGGTCGTGTGCAAGTGCTTCGGAGTCACCGAGGAGGAGATCGTCCGCGCCGTCCGCGAAAACGACCTCAGCGGCGTGGACGACGTCACCAACTACACCAAAGCCGGAGGCGGCTGCGGCCACTACCGCGACCGCATCGCCCAGATCGTGGGCCGCGTCCGCGGCCAGACCGCCCAAGCTCCCAGCGCCAAGCCGCAACCCCGCGGCAAACTCACCAACCTCCAACGCATCAAACTCATCGAGGAGACCATCGAGCAGGAGATTCGTCCCGCCCTGCGCCGCGACGGCGGCGACATCGTCATCGAGGACATCGACGGGCCCAACGTCCGCGTCACCATGCTTGGCCAGTGCAGCAACTGCCCCAGCGCCGGCGCCACCTTGTCCCAATATGTCGAAGCCAGACTGCGCGAGCTGGTTGACCCCGCCATCACCGTCTCCGAAGCCAGGTAGCAACCCCATGGAGCCCTGCCCATGAACACCGTATACCTTGACAACAACGCCACAACCGCCGTCGCGCCCGAAGTCCTCGACGAAATGCTCCCCTTCCTCAAGGACCGCTATGGCAACCCTTCCAGCGCCCACAGCTTCGGCGGCGGCGTCGCCAGGGACATCGACCGCGCGCGCCAGCGCCTGGCCGCGCTGCTCGGCGCCGATCCATCCGAGATTCTCTTCACCAGTTGCGGCACGGAGAGCGACTCCACCGCCATCTGGTCGTGCCTCAACCGCTACCCCGACCGCCGCCGCATCGTCACCACACGCGTCGAGCATCCCGCCGTCCGCAGCCTCGTCCGCCTCCTGGCCGAACGCGGCTGCCAGGTCGTCGAGCTGCCCGTCAACAGCGAGGGCCTGCTCGACATGGCCGAAGTGGACGACGCCATCACCCCCGACACCGCCGTCGTCTCCGTCATGTGGGCCAACAACGAAACCGGCGTCGTCTTCCCCGTGGAAGAGATCGCCCGCTTGTGCCGCGACCGCGGCGTCGTCTTCCACACCGACGCGGTCCAGGCCGTGGGCAAGATCCCCATCAACATGGCCGCCAGCGCCGTGGACATGCTTTCCCTAAGCGGCCACAAGCTCCACGCCCCCAAAGGCGTCGGCGCCCTCTACATCCGGCGCGGCACGCGCTTCGCCCCGTTCCTCGTGGGCGGACACCAGGAGCACGGCCGCCGCGGCGGAACCGAGAACGTCGCCTCCATCGTGGGCCTGGGCAAAGCGGCCGAACTCGCCGCCGCGCGCATGAACGACGAGAACACCCGCGTCCGCGGCCTGCGCGACCGCCTCGAAAACGAGCTGCTTCGGCTTTGCCCCGACGCATCGGTCAACGGCAGCCGTTGGCATCGCCTCCCCAACACCGCCAGCATCTCCTTCCAGTACATCGAAGGCGAAGCCATCCTCCTCCACATGGACCGCGAAGGCATCGCCGCGTCCAGCGGCTCGGCCTGCACCTCCGGCTCGCTCGAACCCTCCCACGTCCTCCGCGCCATGGGCGTGCCCTTCACACGCGTCCACGGCTCCATCCGTTTCAGCCTCAGCTACTACAACACCGACCGTGACGTGGACTACGCCATCGAGAAAATACCGCCCATCATCCGCCGCCTTCGCGAGCTGAGCCCCTTTGGCCGGCCCGGCGCCAGGGCCATGGTGGAAGCCTAGTGTTGTGCCTCAAAGACAGCTTTGCTATTTATGAGGCGCAACACGACGTGGCCGATGTCCGCAACTTGCCCCACGGCAAAGAGTTGACTTTGGCCCTGCGCTATCCAGGAAATGCAAGGCATTCCCGAGACAGCGCACGAGGAACGCCCTTATGACCTTCACCGCCATCAGTCAGCTCATTGGCGGCCTGGCCATGTTCCTTGCGGGGTCTGAGTTGGCCTCCGCAGGTTTGCGCCGGGCTTCCGGCGCCGGCCTGCGCCACTTCCTGCGCCGCTTCACGGTCCGCCCCGCCGCAGGACTGCTGGCCGGCGTAATCCTCAGCGTGGTCCTGCAGAGCAGTTCCGCCGCCACGGTCATGCTCGTCAGCCTGGCCGATGCCGGCCTCGTCACGCTGGCCCAGTCGCTCCCCGTCTCCCTCGGCGCGGCCCTAGGCGCCACGGTCACGGTCCAAATCATCACCTTCGACATTGGCGGTTACGCCTTGCTGATGCTCGCCGCGGGCGTCCTCATCCGATGGCTATGCCGCTACGACCGCCACAAACGCCTGGGCGACGCTGTCTTTGGCGTGGGCCTCCTTTTCTACGGCATGACCCTCATGACCGCGGGCGCCATGCCTCTGGCCAAGATGCCCGCTTTCCAGTCCATCCTCTCGCAACTCGGCAGCTCCCCGCTGCTGGGCGTTCTCGTCTCCGCCGTCATCACCGGGCTCATCCAGAGCAGCTCGGCCATGATCGCCGTCGTCATCAGCGTGCTCGCCTCGCGCGCCGCCGCCGGTCTGGCGCCCCAGGAAGCCCTCCACATCGCCCTGCCCTTCATCCTCGGCGCCAACATCGGCGCCAGCGCCACCGGCCTCATCGCCGCCATGGCCGCGTCACGCATCGGCAAACAAACCGCCCTCGCCAATTTCCTTCTCAAGGCCGGCGGCGTGATCCTCTGCCTCCCCTTCGTCTACACCGGCTGGTTCGACGGCCTCTGCTGGCGCTTCACGGCCGCCTTTGTGGACATCAACCAACCTATCCCGGCCGTCGCCCGCTCCATCGCCAACGCCCACACCATCTTCAACGTCCTGAACTCCCTGGTCCTCCTCCCCTTCACCGCTGGCTTTGCGCGGTTCATCAATCGCCTTCTGCCCGCCGCCCAGCCCACCCTCCTCTCGCGCTCGCTGGCGCCCCGCCTCCTCGCCATGCCCGCCCTGGCCCTCGACGCCGTGGCCGCCGAGGTCCGCAACACCTCTGTCCAGGTCCGCGACATGCACGCTCTGGCCAGCCGCGCCGTCCTCGAACCCGACCGCGCCGCCGTGGACGAACTCCGTCGCGCCGACGAAAGCATCGACGACGTGCTGCAAGAAGTGACGCAGTACTCCCTGCGCCTTTCACAGCAGGACATCGGCCCCGGCGCCGCCCGCCGGCGCGAGGCCCTGCTCATCACCCTCCGCAACATGGAACAGATCGGCGACCTCTATAGCACCGATCTCGCCCGCCTCGCCCTCAAGCGCATGGAGCAAGGCCTCGACTTCTCCGCTGAGGGGTTCGAAGAGCTCAAGAGAGTGTTCGACGAGGTCGCCAAAAGCTTCGACAACACCCTCCTGGTCCTGGCCGGCAAACACGATGGCGCCATCCGAGAGGTGATCGAAAAGGAAGACCGCATGGACGGCGAGCGCCGCGCCCTCTTCGAGCGCCACCTCAGCTGTCTCATCCGCAGAGACCCCCAGACCGCCCGCACCCTCGCCATTCACATGGACGTGCTCACCGCCCTGCGCCAGGTCCACAGCCTCCTGGCCGACACGGTCCGCGCCCTGGCCGAAAAGCCACACGCGCAAGCCCCGGCGGATGACGCCCGCCAAGCCCCGCCCTCGGACGTCCCCGGCTAACCGCCTCTCCTCCCGCGCGGCCCACAAGCCCAGTGCCCGTCACGGCTCGTGCCGCAGAATGGCCAAGTCCCCAGCCCCGCAATAGCCCCCCAGCCTCGCCGCCTCGCCGAATCCGCAGCGACGCAGCGCCGCGGTCTTCGCCTCCTCGCTCGACGGCGCAAAGGCGTAGACCTGTCCCAGCCCCTGCTCCCGCGCCAGGCGCAGCGTCCCAGCCACCAGATCGTCAGCCATGCCCGCGTAGTTCGGGTGGACCTCATAGTCGAGAACCTTCGACATCGCCTCCAGAGGCGAACCCGTATTCAGGACAAACGCCCATCCCAGGACCCGGTCATCCGCCGCCACCAGCGCCGTCACCAGCCCCCCGCCGTCCTCGCTCCGGAAGATCGCGTCCTCAAAGCTCCTCACCGGCCATGCCATGGCCACACGCGTCGTTGCGGCTCCGCGCTCCTTCATTGCAATCGCCAGCAGCTTATCCACGTCGTGACGATGCGCCATCGTGCCCGCCACCACGGCCGCCGCCGCCCCAGTCGCGTAATAGTCGCGCTCAAAGTCGGCGAACGTCACCGCGCCGATCGGCTTCAGGAGAGCCAAGTCCCCGCAATCCGCCCCCCTGCGCACGGTCTGAAACCCGTGCTTCAGGTAGATGCTCGCCACCCACGGCTTGCCCGCCCCACACAACGCCGCCTTCGCCGGACCAGCGTTGAAGTCCTGGATGAAGAAGCGCATCAGCACGCTCGTGATGCCCTTGCCCCGATGCGCCGGCTCTGTGTAGACGTGGCCGAAGTTCGCCACACCCGTCCGCGTCCGTCCATAACCATACCAGAGCTGCCCAGCGATCACACCGTCCAACTCGCCCACGAAATACCGGTCCACGCAGCAATCCGCGTATTTCCCGTTCAGCCGCGCCACGATGGCCCGCCGCGAGGCGTCGCCCTTGTGCTCCAGAAAGTGCGCCAGCTTCTCCGCGTACTCCGGCTCAGGCGGCTCCACCACCTTCACCGTCAGCTCGCCGCCGCGCTCCAGCGGCGCCGTTCCCAGAATCTGGATCATCTCCGTCTTCCATGTAGTCTTCTCACGCCCAAAGGGCAAGGCTTGGAGTCAAGAAACGCGCACGCGGCAGCGGGCCGCCGCGACTCACGGCGCAGCCTCGCCCACCGCCCCATCCGCCATCATCGGCCCCGGCCCGTCCTTGCCCTGTCGCGCGTAGAACGCCACGGTCTCCAGCGCAACGGTCATGTCGATCTGTTCCACGAACACTCCGGGCGGCGCCGCCAGCGTGACAGGCGCGAAGTTCAGCAAGCCGCGCGCGCCCGCCGCGGCCAGCGCGTCCGCCACCGACTGCGCCGCCGACGCCGGCGTGGTGATCACGCCCACATCAATGCGTTCCTGCCGCACGATGCGCTCCAGCTCCGTCATGGGATAGCACGGGCACCCCTGAATCTCCGTGCCCGCCTTCGCCGGGTCCGTGTCAAACCCAGCCACGATCGAAAGCCGCGGACGCCGGCCCGAAAAGTACGCGATGATGGCCCGCCCAAGATTGCCCACGCCCACCAGCGCCACGCGCTGCTCCTGGGGCGCGTCCAGCAGCCGGCTCACGCTCTCAAGCAGCATGGCCGAGTCGTAGCCCCGCATAGGGCTGCCCGAGTACTCGATCGCCATCAAATCCCGCCGGACCTGCGCCGCCGTCGCGCCCGTCATCTGCGCCAGCTCGTGCGAATAGACGCTCTGCCGCCCCTGCTCAACGAGCTGGCCCAAAATCCTCCGGTACAGGCTCAACCGGCGCACCGTCCTGTCCGAGATCTCGCGCATCCGCACTCCTCCGGCCAAGCGGGGCCGCGCCCCGAAGCGGCTACTATTCTGTCCGAGCGGCTCCGGAAGTCAAGCGCCGGCGCCACCCACCTCCAGCCGGAAGCCGTCCGGCCCGACCAGCGCCGCCTTCTCACGCCGGAGCAACGCCGCGGCCAGGTCCGCGCCGTCGAGAATATCCCGGTCGAACTCCATCCACGCCCTCACCGCGCCCTCCAAGAAGTGCGCATCGGATCCGGCTGTCATGCGCAGACCATGCTGGCGCGCGAACGCCAGCGCCCGGGGGTTGTCCGAGGGATGGTTGGGGTGGCCGTTCATCACCTCCACGCCGTGCACCACCGCGGGGTCCAGCGGCAACATCCGCGGCCGGAAGGGGTGCGCGCCAAAGAGCGCCGCGCCCAGCCGGTCCGCCATCGCGCGAATCTCCGCCAGACTCCGCAGATGCAGCCGCTCCTCGGCCAGCAGCGTCTCCTCGTTCAGGCCGAAGAGCAGGAAGTCGTTGGGCCCGCTGGCCAGCAACAGCTCCACGCCGAGGAACACCCTCAACCCCAGCCGCTCCCCTGCCTCCCGCGCCTCGCGGAACCCGCGCAGGTAGCGGTCCATCTGGCCGCGCCAGTCCAGCTCCGGCGCCTTGGCGAAGAACCCCTCGTAATAGTGATCCGCGATCACGATCGCGTCAAAACCCGCGTCCGCGTAGAGCGCCGCCAGGTCCGCGCCCGGAATGCGGCCGCATCCACTCACCTCGCTCGTATGCGCGTGCGTCTCAATCTTGAAAGCCATTGTTCACCTGTCCTCGCGGCCGGCCGCTTCTCCCGCGGCCGCCTTGCAGCGCCGTCTCGTCACAATACAAAAGGGGGCCGCGCCGCGTCGCGGGCGCGTCCCCCCTCTTTCCCCGCCTCCAGGCAGGTCACGGATGCGTAAAGACCATCTTCTTCACTTCCACCCCCTGAATCGCCGCCAGCTTGTCCATCAGCGCCTTGGCCGCCTTGGCGCCGCCCACCACCTCCAGAAGAATCACGCCAGCCTGCGAACACTCGGTCTCGCTGGCCTCGTGCAGGCCCAGTCGCGTCTTGATGCTGCAGCCGCATTCGGTCAGCGCCTTCTGCACCGCCCCCGCCTTCTTGATGCGGTCCGTAACGTGCACGCCAACGATGATGTGATTCGACATGCCCAACCCTCCCATGCCTGGCGCTTGCTTGCGAAAATAGCCGCTCATTTCCTCAAGCAGGCGCTTCTGACACAACCTGCTGGCTTGATGCAAGTTCGTGTTACCGGTTGCCTGCGATTCGTTGCGGAAATCGGCGCGCCAATTTCCGCAACGAATCGCCAAGGTCCGCGGCGTTCTACGTCTCCCAATACCCGCTACGGTACAACGCAACGCTGACGGCCGCAAGGTCGCCGATGGTCTCGCCAAGACCGGCCGGCTCCACGCGGCATGCGCGCAACGCCTCCGGCAGAGCCTCCTGTTCCAGCGCGCGCCGCATGGCCGGCTCCAGCAGCGCCCGCGCGCGGCCGTAGAGACTGCCCAGGACAATGATTTCCGGGTTCAAGATGTCGATGATAGCGGCGAGGGCCATTCCCAGATAACGACCGGCTGACTCAAGAACGCGCAACGCCGTCTCGTCGCCTGCCTGAGCCGCCTCCACCACGTGACGCGCGGTGATCTCCAACACGGACGCCGCGCCAAACGGCCGCGCCAGCCCCAGGTTCTCCGCCTCGGCGCGCCCTGCGCGGGCAATGCCCGCCCCGCCGCAGAACCCCTC
>CAYYEE010000111.1:0-10715 GCA_964470775.1 uncultured Planctomycetota bacterium
CCATGCCGCCTTCGCCGCACGCGCCCAGGTTCTTGCCGGGGTAGAAGCTGAAGCACCCCATGGCGCCGATGCTGCCCGCGCGCCGGCCTTTGTACTCCGCGCCGTGGGCCTGGGCCGCGTCCTCGATGACCACCAGCTTGCGCCTGTTGGCGATTTCCATGATCGGGTCCATGTCCGCCATCTGGCCGTAGAGGTGCACGGGGATGATGGCTTTGGTCTTGGGCGTGATGGCGGCTTCGATCTTGGACGGGTCCATGGTGAACGTGACAGGGTCGATGTCCACGAACTTGGGCAGGGCGCCGGTGTAGCGGATGGCGGCCACGGTGGCGACAAAGGTGAAGGGCACGGTGATGACCTCGTCGCCGGGCCCCACGCCCGCGGCCAGCAGCGCCAGGTGCAGCGCGCTGGTGCCGGTGTTGACGCCTACGCCGAAGGGCGAGGAGCAATAGGCCGCGAACTCCTCCTCGAACGCCTTGACCTCGCTGCCCAGGGCGAACTGGCATGTGTCGAGCACTTTGCCGATGGCTTCGTCAAGCTCTTTGCGGATGCTCTGATGTTGCGCCTTCAGATCAAGAAAAGGGATCACGCCTCTACTCCTCCTTGGGAATCTCCACGGGGTGGCCGCGGCGTTTGACGGATTCGGTGGCGGCTTCGAGCAGTTTCACGATTCGCAGCCCGGCCCGGCCGTCGGTCTGGGGGCGCTGGCCTTTTTCGACGCATTCCACGAAATGGCGCGCCTCCACGGTGAGCGGTTCGCTGCCGTCGAGCTTGGGCGACCACATGTCGCCCGTGCGGTAGCCGATGCGCACGCGGTAGATGTTCTCGGCGTCGTCTTGCACGGTGACGCCTTTGTCATAGACCTTCACTTTCTCGATGGGCTCCAGGTCGTCGAAGACGACCATCTTGTTGCTGCCGCCGATGAGCGCCTGGCGCACCTTGACGGGAGCGAGCCAGTTGACGTGGATGTGCGCCATGAGGGCGCCTTCGAAGAAGAAGGTGAGGTAGGCGATGTTCTCGGGCGCGCGGGGCACGTGGCTGATGCCCGTGGCCGACACGGCCACGGGATAGCGCTTGAGCACGAAGTCCATGATGGCGAGGTCGTGCACGGCCAGGTCCCAGATGACGCTGACGTCGTGCTGGAACAGGCCGAGGTTGATGCGCACGGAGTCGTAGTAGTAGATGTCGCCCAGCTCGCCCTTGTCCACGAGTTCTTTGATCTTGCGCACGGCGCCGGTGTAGACAAAGGTGTGGTCCACCATGAGCGTCAGCTTGCGGCGGTCGGCCTCCTCGATCAGCCGGCGCGCCTGGTCCGCGGTGGCGGTGATGGGCTTTTCGAGCAGGACGTGCTTGCCGGCCTGGAGCGCCTTGAGGGCCAGGTCGTAGTGGGTGGCCACGGAGGTGGCCACGGCGATGGCGTCCACCTTGGGGTCGGCCAGCAGGTCGCGGATGTCGGTGGTGGCGCGGATGGCGGGGTAGCGGGCCTTGGCCAGGGCCAGGCGGTCGGGCCGCAAGTCGCTGACGCCCACGACCTCCGCGCCCGGCAGCTCCGCGAAGTTCCTCACCAGGTTCGGGCCCCAGTAGCCGTAGCCAATCACGCCCACTCTAACCATGGTTCTCTCTCCTAGTGTAGTGTTTCAGAAATAGCTTTGCTATCTCTGAAACACTACATGACACAAACCCGGCGCTTGACGCGTCTAAAGTATCGAGTCAGCCCGCCCTGCGGTGTTTCGGAAATGCAAGGCATTTCCGAAACACCACACTAGACAGCGCACAGAGAACGCGTCTCCGGATGAACGGCCAGGGCGCGTTTCTCCCTTCGGAGAATGCTCTCCTCGATTTCGTCGCGCGACCGCGACGGCCGCTTGAGCGTGTTGGCCACCAACACAAATTCCACATTGACCGGCTTGGCCGAAAACCGCTGTGAACTGACGCGGTAGCGTTTGTAGCCCTGCATAAAGACCTGCGTGTCGCCGCGCTCCAGGTTGGCGGCGATCATCTCGCGCAGGGGGATCATGCCGTCGGTGCTGTAGCTGGTGAGGACGTAGCGCGCGCGAATCGTCTTGATCAAAAGGGTGTAGGCGGCCGTTGCTTCGCCGCGGTAGTTGTAGGCGCTGCGGCGCTCCGCGCGCCAGTCGAGCCGGATGGCCGATTTCGTGCCCGGCGTGATGGTGGCCGGCGTTTCGGGCGCGTCCCAGAGCGTGAGCGTGTTCAGCACGTGGTAGTTGCTGGCGTAGGGGTGCTGGTTGTAGGGCGGGTCCAGATAGGCGAGGTGGATGTCTTCGCCGCGGAGGCTTTCGGCCGCGGCCTGGGCGTCGAGGCACAGGACGCGGTTGTCGAGGCCGTTGTCGTGGAACACGGCGGGGGAGAGCGCCAAGTCGGAGGCGATGCGGTAGAGGGCGGCGCCGGTCTGGCCGCCCCAGCCGTTGTGGAAGCCCTTGAACACGCCGCTGGTGTTGCTGGTGTAGCAGGCTTGAAAAAGCAACGGCGACAGAAGGCACGCGGCCTCGTCGCCGTCAATGACGCCTTCGCGCGTCCAGTCCTCGATTTGCTGGCGCATGGCGTCGAGGCGCAGGCCGTTCTTGCGCATGTAGAACATGCGGTCCACGGCGGTGTCATAGCGCGCGTCGTCGCGCGGGCATAGATGGCGGGTGATCCACCCCTCGCGCGGGGGCAGGGCGTTGAGGCGGGCGATGGCGGCTTCGTAGCCGCCCAGCGCTCTAAAGGCGGGCGCGCGGTTGCAGGCCACGGCGCAGGTGTTGATGGGCCGGGCGTAGGGCTCCCAGTCGTTGGCCACGACGCGCAGGCCGCGGCGTTTGAGGAAACGCGCCACCACGCCGCTGCCGGCGAAGAGATCGAGCGCCGTGGCGCTCGGAGGCGGGCAAGTGGCGTCCACGGCCTGGCCGATGAGGCCGAGCAGGCGGCGTTTGTTGCCAAGGTAGGGGATGAGCTGGTGGAAGACGTAGTCGTCCGTGCGGGCCGCGGCGTGCGTTCGCTTGTCGTAGGTGGCTGGGCCGGTCATGTTGAAGCCGCTGGAATCATTTGCCGTCCACGTAGCCGCGAACGCGCGCCGGCACGCCGTGGACCACCGCGCCCGCGGGCACGTCGCGCGTCACCACGGCGCCCGCGCCCACCAGGGCGTTTTCGCCGATGGTGACGCCGCACATCACCACCACGCCGCTGCCCAGGGAAGCGCCGCGCTTGACGACGGTGGGCGTGACAGACCAGTCGGCCTCGGTCTGCAAGCGGCCGCCGGCCGTGGCGCGGGGATAGCGGTCGTTGATGAACATGACGCCGTGGCCCACGAAGACGTTGTCCTCGATGGTGACGCCTTCGCACACGAAGGTGTGGGAGGAAATTTTGCACCGGGCGCCGATGGCGGCGTTCTTCTGAATCTCCACGAACGCGCCCACCTTGGTCTCGTCGCCGATGGAGCAGCCGTAGAGATTGACGAGATCCGGCTGGCGGATGACGACGTTTTTGCCCAGCCGCACGTCAGGGGCGATCATGCTGTGGTCCTCTGGGGCGGCTCAATCCACGCGCGCCGCCACGGCTTGGTAGAACGGCTTGGTCTTGAGTGTCCAGCGGCCCAACTCCTTGACGGGGCGGCTGGTCAATCGGGGCAGTATAGCAAAATTCTCCGCGTCCAGGATAACGGCGCGCGGGCCGCTGGCGTTGAGGAACCGGGCCAGGTCTTCGTCGGTCTGTGGGAACGCCACGGAGCGGTCAAAGGCGAAGAAGATGAGGAAGGTGGACATCTTGGCGCTGGCCACGGGGAGGCCGGGCGGCAGCAGGGCGGAGATTTCCCGGGCGGCCTTGACCTCGGGGTCTACCTTGCCGCCGGCCCAGGACTGGACCAGGGGGAAAGCGGCCACGGAGGCCGCGGCCGAAGCGGCGGCGAGAGCCAGAAGCGCCTTTGCGCAGCGTCCGCGCCAGGCGTGCCACGCGCCCCATCCCGCCAAAACCGCGAGCGCCGCGGCCACGACCGCCGCCGCGGCCAACCCCGGCGCCGGCCCGCCCGCCGCGGCCCACGCCGCGGGCCCCGCCACGGCCAGCAGCGCCGCGCCGGCCAGCGTGGCGGCCAGCGCAAGACGGAACAGCCGGGCCCAGGTCTGGCCCTGCGCTTCGGGGCTGGCGGCGGCGCGCGTCATGTAACCGGCCAGAAACAGCGCCCAGAACGGCAGCAGCGGCAGCAGATAGTGGGCGCGCTTGTTGGGCACCAGGGTCATGGCCAGCGCGCACACGGGCGTGACCAGGGCGGCCACGTCCAGGCGCGTCAGGCCCTGGCGCTTCAGCCGGCGCCACGCGTCGCGGAACGCGCCGAAGCAGAAGACGGCCCAGGGCAGCGTGAGGAGGAACAACTGATCGGCGTAGAGGCAGACGCGGCTTGGGTGTTCCACGAAGCCGGTGACGTATTGATAGCCGGCCAGGCGGCTCATGTGGCCGGGGTAGCGCAGTTCGCACGCGATGGACCACGCGGAGCCGGCCGCGCAAAGGAGAACGGCCGAGAGAACAAGCCACGGCCACGGGGGCGCCCAGCGGCCGCGGCAAGCTTTCCACATGGCGGCCACGGGCACGGCGATGAAGAAGATGGCCTGGGGGCCTTTGCTCATGAGCGCGGCGCCGGCCATGAGGCTGGCCGCCGTCCACCAGGCCAAGGCCCGGCCCTTGCTGCGCGCGTCGGCGGCCAGCGCCGCGAGAAAGACCGCGCAGACGATGAGGCCGGACATGAACAGGTCGCCCCGGGCCATGCGCGCCCAGCGGACGTTGATGGGAAAGGCGATCCACATGACCGCGGCCAGGAGCGCGGCGCGGCGGTCCAGCCACCTCAGGCCGAGCAGATAGACCGCCACGGCGATGATCGCGGCCGTCACCACGGAAGGCAGCCGCGCCAGGGCCAAGCCGGACCGGCCGGCGAGTTGGAACACCGCGGCCACGACCCAGTTGTAGAGCGGAGGCTTGTCGATGTAGGGCTTGCCGAGCTGGTGGGGCACAAGCCACTCGCCCGTGGTGAACATCTCTCGGGCGATCTCGGCGTGGCGGGCCTCGTTGCCGTCAATGCCGAACTGAAGCCCGAGGGCGGGCAGCCCCACGGCCAGGGCCAGCGCGGCCACGAGCAGGACGCCGGCCACGGTCTGGCGGACGGACACGGCCGGCGCCGCGTCCAGAGGCGTGTCCAGTTGCCTGGGAGTGTCTTGGTTCAGCGGAGGCGATCCTTTGCCGGCTGTCCGGCGGTGCGGCGGGACATGAGAACTTGGCTTCTGGTGTAGTGTTTCAGAAATGGCTTTGCTATTTCTGAAACACTACGTGACACAAACCCGGCGCTTGACGCGTCCAAAGCATCGAGTTAGCCCGCCCTGTGGTGTTTCGGAAATGCAAGGCATTTCCGAAACACCACAGGGGCGATTCGTGAATCGCCCCGGCGGCAAGCGGGGCCAGCCTTCGCCGGGCCCCGCCAAAAACACAAGAGCAAGGGACAGACGTTTTTTTGTCAAGCAAGCCGGACGACACAACGCGGGCGGCAACAGCATGTCAGGCGCGGCATCACCGGCGCAAGTCCCTTTCGCCGGCGCCGCTCAGGCCGGCGGGCCAGGCGCGTCTTGGGGGGCGATGCGTCCGTCGCGCAGGCGCACGGTGCGGTCCGCGGCCGCGGCCAGGCTGGCGTCGTGGGTCACCATGACCACGGTGAAGCCGCGCTCGGCGCGCAGGCGGTGAATCATGTCCATGATGCTGGCGCCGGTGCGGGAGTCGAGGTTGCCGGTGGGTTCGTCCAGGAAAAGCGCCTCGGGCTCGTTGACCAGGGCGCGGGCAATGGCTACGCGCTGGCGCTCGCCGCCGGACATTTCGGCGGGCCGGTGCCGGGCGCGGCCGGCCAGCCCCACGCTCTCCAGCAGCTCGGCCGCCCTGCGCCGCGCGGCTCGCCGGCGGCCCGGCCACGCCAGCAGCGGCGTGCCCACCATAAGCGGCATCATGACGTTTTCCAGGGCGGTGAAATCCGGGAACAGATGGAAGAACTGGAACACGAAACCGAAAAGGCGGTTGCGCACGCGGGCCTGGTCGCCCGCGCTCAAGCGGCGCAGGTCGGACCCGCCGTAGAAGACGTGGCCGGCCGTGGGCGTGTCGAGCAGACCCAGCACGTGGAGGAGGGTGCTCTTGCCCGCGCCGCTGGCGCCCACCACGGCGACCATTTCGCCGGGCTTGGCCTCCAGGTCCACGCCGTCGAGCACGCGCAGCACGGCCGGTCCCTCGCGGTACTCCTTGCAGATCTGAACCGCGCGCAGAAGCTCACTCATAGCGAATGGCCTCCACGGGGTCCATGCGCGCGGCGCGCCACGCGGGATACAACGCGGAGACGAACGCCACGGCCACGGCCGAGGTGGCGATGATGACGATGGACCAGAACGGGTCCTTGTCCGTGGGGATGCGGTCCAGGCTGTAGACGTCGCGGGGGAAGACGCGGAAGCTGAACCAGTTGTAGAGCAGGTCCTCGATGGTGTTGAGTTCGGCCGAAAGCCACACGCCGGCGATGACGCCGAGGACGGACCCCACGACGCCGATGAGCAGGCCGCACGTGAGGAACAAGGTGAGGATGCCCCGCATGGTGGCGCCGGTGGCCTTGAGGATGCCGATGTCGCGGGTTTTGGTGATGACGCTGGTGTGCAGGATGGAGAGGATGACGAAGCCGGAGACGAGCACGAGCAGCGAGAGGATGAGGGCCAGCATGCGGCGCTCGAGCCAGACGGCGCGCAGGGTGTTGCGGCGTTTGTCTTCCCAGGTCCAGACGCGGAAGCGGAACCGGTCGGGGCTGGCGCCCTCTTGGCAGCCCAGGCCCTGGCTCTGGCGGGTCTTCCAGGCTTGTTCCATTTCGGCCAGGCCGCCGAGCGAGACGAGACCGGCGGCATTGGGGGCGGCGCGGACCTTGGCGCTGATGCTGGCCAGGCGTTCGGCCGCGTCGGACATGCGCTGGACGGCCTGGGGGTTGCCGGTGGCCAGCCACTCGCCGGCGCGCGCGTTCAAGGCGGCCAGGTCCGCGTCCACTTCCCTGGCGGCCTGGGCCACGGTGAGCGGCGGCTTGTCTTCGCCCTGGCGAAGGGGCTGGCCGGCCAGGGCCTTGATCGCGCCGTTGAGCAGATGGCGCCAGGCGGCGAGCTCGCGCGGGGTGAGCAGGCCCATGAGCTTGGCGCGGACCAGCTCGGCCTGCCCATAGTCCTTGAGTTTGATGTTAATGGAGCTGATCTGGCCCGACTTGCGGAGAAGGCGCTGGGCCACGTCGAGGGGCAGATAGACCTGGCGGGAGTCGTACTCGTACATGCCGCTCTTGAACTTGCCGGCGATGCGGCAACTCTTGGGGGCGCGGTCGTCCCAGCCCGAGGCCACGATGAGGACGATGGGCCGGCCCAAGCCATAGCTCACCTCGGCGCCGTTCTCGTCGCGGCCCAGCACCACCACGTCGCGGCCGACGATGCAGGGCGCCTCGCCCTCCTTGGCCAGCATGTCCGCCGGGCCCCAGTTGGGCTTGGTGTTTCTCCAGAGCTGGAGGAGGTCGGCTTTGCGCTCGCGCGCCATGTCTTCCACCAGCTTGCGGTCGCCGGGCTTGAGTTCGGCGAGGCCCTGCGGCCCCAGGTAGGCCGCCAGCGAAAAGACGCGGTCGGCGAAGGCCCGCACGAACGTCTTCTCCGTTTCCGGCCAGCGGGCCAGGGCGAGCGACAGGCGCTTGGCCGCTTCCTGGGCTTCCGCCTCGGGGGGCGGGGCGGCCGGGGCGTTTTCGGCGCGGAGCTTGTCGAGGCCTGTGTTGTCCTGGGCGGCCATGCTCTTGAGCAGGGCTTTGTCCTCAGCCGAGAGCGCGTCGAACTGGGCCTTGGGCAGCGAAGCGGCCAGGTCCAGGATCTTGCGGCGGTAGACGTTCAGTTGGGCGCGAGCCTCGGCCTCTTCGCTGGGGATGCGCTTGAGGCCGTAGGGCAGGTCGTCGAGCGCCACTTCCTTCATGCCGTCGCGCCAATAGGCGGTGAACTCGGTGGCCTGGGATTCGCGCTCCAGGTCAATGCCGCTGAACTGGCCCCAGCGGTAGTCGTCGCCGGTGTTGCCGAGCTTGATGAGCGCCAGGCCGTCGAGATGCGGCGCGCAGCCCACGACCTCGGGCATGGCCTCGATGCGCTTGAGCAGCGGCTCGTAATCGCCGAACGCGCTCTTGCCGGCGGATTCGACGATGAGGTGGGAGAGGGCGCCGCGGATGCGCGAGCGGAGCTCTTCGTCAAAGCCGCTCATGACCGACATGACGACGATGAGCGTCATGACGCTGAGGGCCACGCCGGCCACGGCCAGGTAGCTGAGCCAGTTGCGGCGCAGGTAGCGGGCCGCCACCAGCAACTCGTAGGCGCCAGGCCCCCGGAAACGCGCGGGCAGCGCGGCGGGCTGTGCGGCTTGGCTTTTGGTGTGAGCCACGTTCCTTCTCCGGGGCGCCGGGGTCAGGCCTTCTCGGGGTCGTTCTCGGTCTCGGCTGGCTTTTCCCCGTCCTGGCGCTTGAGCAACGGGAAGAGGATCACTTCGCGGATGGACGGCGAGCCGGTGAGGAGCATCACGAGCCGGTCAATGCCGATGCCCAGGCCGCCGGCGGGCGGCATGCCGTACTTGAGGGCGTTGATGAAGTCCTCGTCCACGCAGCGTACTTCGCCCTCTTCCTGCTGGATCTGCTCGCGGAAGCGGCGTTCCTGGTCCAGGGGGTCGTTGAGTTCGGTGTAGGCGTTGGCGAGTTCCATGCCGGCCACGAACAGCTCGAAGCGCGCGGCGAGGCTGGGGTTGTGCTCGGTCTGCTTGGTGAGGGGGCAGAGGTCCTTGGGGTAGTCGAGCACAAAGGTGGGCTGGCGCAGCTTGCGCTGGCAGCATTCGTCGAAAAGCCGGCCGGCGACGAGATAGTGGTTGCCCGTGGCGTCGAGGTTGAGGGATTTGGCCTTGGCGCGCACGGCGGCTTCGTCGTTCATGTCCACGCCCGCGCCCTCGAGCAGCAGCTCGCCCCAGGTCTTGCGCGTCCACGGCGGAGTGAAGTCGATCTGCTCGCCGGCGTAGTCCACCTTGAACCCGCCAATGGCCTCGCGGCAGCACGCGGCCACCAGGCTTTCGGTGAGCTCCATCATGATGTTGTAGTCGGCGTAGGCCTGGTAGATCTCGATCATGGTGAATTCAGGGTTGTGGCGCGTGTCAATGCCTTCGTTGCGGAAGTTGCGGTTGATTTCGTAGACGCGCTCCATGCCGCCCACGAGCAGGCGCTTGAGGAACAGCTCGGGCGAGACGCGCAGGTACAGGTCCATGTCGAGGGTGTTGTGGTGGGTGATGAAAGGCCGGGCCGCGGCGCCGCCGGGGATGGCCTGCATCATGGGCGTTTCGACTTCCAGAAAGCCCTGATCGTCGAGGCAGCGGCGGATGGTGCGCACGATCTTGGTGCGGGCGACGAACTTGCGCATGGTGTCGGCGTTGGCGAACAGGTCCACGTAGCGCTGGCGATAGCGGACCTCGGTGTCCTTGAGGCCGTGCCACTTCTCTGGCGGCGGCAGCAGGGCCTTGGTCATGAGCGTCAAGTCCTCGGCGAAGACGGTGAGCTCGCCGGTCTTGCTCTTCTGCACTGGGCCTTCGACACAGATCACGTCGCCCAGGTCCAACATGCGGAACAGGTCGAACTTGTCCTTGAGGGCGCTCTGCTTCATGTAGACCTGGAGCTTGCCGGTCCAGTCGTGGATGTCGACAAAGGCGGCCTTGCCAAAGTCGCGGTGGGCCAGCAGCCGGCCGGCGATGCGCGCGCGCAGGGGCTCGCCGTCCTTGTATTCGGCCCGCACGGCGGCGATGGAGCGGATGCCGTCGCAGCGCCGGCCGTAGGGATCAATGCCTCTGGCGCGCAGCTCTTCCAATTTGCGCAGACGTTCCTGACCCAATATCTCGCTCAAGGCTTTCTCCATCATTAGGCGTCCGACCGGGCCGGCTTGCGGCGGTCCAATACCACAAATGGGGTGTCAAAGCAAAGGCAGTATCTTATCAGATGCGCGGCGGCGGGCAAAGGACGGGAGACGGGAAAGGGGCGCTGGGGATTGGGAGCGCGGGCTGCGTCGTGGGGTGTCGGACTTGCCGGACCGGCCGGACGTTTCGGACTTGGCCGGCTTGGGCGGGTTGCGCCGACCGGCCACCCCACTTCGCAATGCCAGCGCCACGCAAGGTTCATTCGTTCGATTTCAACGGTACATTTTGCATGGCAATTGTCTTGACAAACCCATTTATGTGTGGTAATTGTATGGTTAGATCTATGGCGGCTCTGCGGGTTGGCGTTGCAGGGTTCGACAAGGGAAGCTCCGTGGTGGACAGTTGGCAGCCTGTTGAAAATGTCGCGTCTGTTCCGGGGACACGTTGCGATCCCGCCGTTGGCGGGCTGAGGCGCCATGTCCCCGCCGACGCGGTGTGTTTTTCAACGGGCCGTTAGACAGGAGGAACGGCCGTGAAACGTGCGATTGCGCAAGCCTTCACGTTGATCGAGCTGTTGGTGGTGGTCGCGATTATCGCCATTCTGGCGGCCATGCTGCTGCCTGCGCTGTCGTCGGCGCGCGAAAAGGCCCGGTTGTCCAACTGCATGATGAATATGAAGCAGATCGGCACGGCTCTGGCTTCGTACACAGGCGACTACTCCGGCTACCTGCCCTCGTGGCCGGGGTGGATCAACGTCCAGGACGCGGGCGACA
>CAYYEE010000112.1:0-10694 GCA_964470775.1 uncultured Planctomycetota bacterium
GTGGATCGCGCCAAGCCCTCGCAGATCTACCTGGTCTGCGACGCCATGACCGGCCAGGACGCCGTGAACAGCGCCAAGGAGTTCAACGACCAGTTGAGCCTGGATGGCGTGATCCTGACCAAACTGGACGGCGACGCGCGCGGCGGCGCGGCCCTGTCGATCAAGGCCGTCACTGGCAAGCCCGTGAAGTTCATCGGCGTGGGCGAGCATATGGACCGGCTGGAGGAGTTCCATCCCGAGCGGATGGCGGACCGGATTCTGGGCATGGGCGATGTGCGCACGCTGGTGGAAAAGGCGCAGCAGGCCGTAGACGTGGAACAGGCCGCCAAGCTGCAAGAGAAGATCCGCAAGCGGACGCTGACGCTGGAGGACTTCCTGAAGCAGCTCCAGCAAGTGAAGAAGATCGGGCCGCTGGGCGAACTGCTGGGCATGATTCCCGGCATGAAGGGCGTGGACGTGGAGTCGGCGCAGAGCGAGCTGCCGCGCATCGAGGGCATCATCAACTCGATGACGCCGGAGGAGCGGCGCGACCCCGACATCATTGACGGAAGCCGCAGGCGGCGCATCGGCTTGGGCAGCGCCACGTCGCCGAGCGAAGTGAATCAACTGCTGAAGCAGTTCAAGCAAATGAAGAAGTTCATGAAGAGGTTCGCCGATGGCGGCGGGCCAGTGGATCTCGGCGGAGGCGTGGCGGCCGGTGTGGCGCCGCGCGGTCCGGCGGGGCTTGGCGGGCGGATGCTCCATGGCCGAGGCCATGGCGGCAAGAAGCGCCGCCGGAAATAAGTTTCTGGCTAAGGAGGCGAAGAGTCCGTGGCGGTAAGGATTCGCTTGAAGAAGATGGGACGGCGGCATCTGCCGTTCTACCGGATTGTGGCGGCGGACGCGCGCGCGGCTCGCGGCGGACGCGAGATCGAGTCGCTGGGCGTCTATGACCCGCTGGAGAAGAACCCGGAGAAGGTCGTGGTCATTGACAGCGACCGGGTGAAGTATTGGCTCTCCGTGGGCGGCCAGCCGTCGGACACCGTGAAGAGCCTCCTCAAGAGCCGGAAGCTGGTCTAGCGCCCCAGCGGCCCGGGGAGAAGGACGCATGAGGATCGACGTGGTCACGATCTTTCCGGGCTGGTTCGACCCGCTGCTGCGCGAGGGCATTCCCCGCATCGCGCGGGAGAAAGGGTTGCTGGACGCGCATGTCCACGATCTGCGCTCCTTCGCCAAGGACAAGCGGCGGAGCGTGGACGACCGGCCCTACGGTGGCGGGCCTGGCATGTTGATGATGCCAGGGCCGGTGTTCGACGCGGTGGACGCGTTGGAGCGCGAAGGCGTGGCGGCGGGTCTGGCCGGGCCTTCGCGGCGGTTGTTGATGTCGCCCCAGGGCCGGCGGCTGGACCAGGACTTTGTGGCGGAGCTGGCCGAGTGCCCGTGGCTGTCGTTGATCTGCGGCCGCTATGAAGGATTCGACGAGCGGATTCATTCTGGGCTCGGCGCGGAAGAGGTCTCGATCGGCGACTACGTGCTGAGCGGCGGCGAACCGGCGGCGTTCGTGATCATCGACGCGGTCTCGCGTCTGCTGCCGGGAGCGCTGGGCGACGAGATGTCGGCGGCGACGGGCTCGTTCGTGACCGGGATGTTGAGCTGGCCGCAGTACACGCGGCCGCCCGTGTTCCGGGGCATGAAAGTGCCAGACGTGTTATTGTCGGGCGATCATGGCCGGATCGCCCAGTGGAGATTGGAGCAGGCGCGCCGGCGGACGGCCGAGCGGCGCCCGGACCTGCTGGCCGGGCCGGCTGGCGAACAGGAAGAAGAAGAGACGGAAAGGCGGATGCCATGAAGTCCAAGATCATCGCGGAACTGGAGAAGAAACAGATGCGCACCGACGTGCCCGCGTTCAACGTGGGCGATACGGTGGAAGTGGGCGTGAAGATCGTCGAAGGCGACAAAGAACGCGTTCAGAACTTCATCGGCACGGTGACAGGCCGCCGCGGCGGCGGACTGGCCGAGACGTTCACCGTTCGCCGCATCGTGCAGGACGAAGGCGTGGAGAGGACGTTCTCGCTGCATTCGCCCAAGATCGCGCACGTGCGCGTGACGCGAGTGGGCGAGGTGCGCCGCGCCAAGCTGCACTTCCTGCGCGACCGCACCGGCAAGGCCGTGCGCGTCAAAGGCCGCCGTGTCGCCGAGTCGGCCAAGGATATCGCCGCGGCGCAGGCCGCCGCCCAGGCCGCTGAGGCTCCGGCCGCCGCGGCGCCGGCCGCCGAGGCGCCCGCGGAAGCGAAAGCCGAGAAGTGAACGATGGCCGCCGACAGGCAGACCCCTGATCTCGGGCCGCTGGGCGAAAGCCTGGCGGCCCGTTTCGTTGAGGGGCTGGAGTGGCGCGTCCTGGCCAGGAACTACCGCGCCCGCGGCGGCGAAATTGACCTGGTTGCGGAGGACCAAGGCGAGATCGTCTTCATCGAAGTCAAGACGCAGAGCCAAGCCACGCTGGGCGAGCCCGAGGACCGCGTGGCGCCCGTCAAACAGCGCCGCCTGGCCAGGGCCGCCTTGCAGTACGCGCGCGAGAAGCGTCTCGACGGCCGCGCGTTCCGCTTCGACGTGGTGGCCATCGTGATGACCGCGCAGGGGCCGCGCGTAAGCCACTACCGCGACGCCTTCAACCTGCCCAGGGGGTTGGATGGGTGAGGGGGTTCTGCCGCCACGCAATTCGCGGGACATAATGCGCCAATAGGGAATCCGCTGGACGTATAGAAAAGACTCACAACCCAACCAACCACGTCACGCCCTCGGCTCAGCGATCCGCTTGGATTCTCGGGTTCGTGCGTTCTTGCAGTTCACGCCGGGCAGTCCCTCGAAGTGGCCGTCCTGTGTCCATAGGACGGCCCCGTGGGCTTGGGCGGTCACGAGGATCAGGCTTTCGGCCGTGGGGAGTCTGCGCTTGAGGCTGATGAGCGCGGCGCTGAGGGTGATGGCTCGCGTGAGGTCAATGACGCGGCCCTGCTTCATTTGGGCGAAGTCCTGAAGCGCCTGCGCCTCGTTACCGGCTGCTTTGTTTTGCGCGTAGCGGATCGATAAGCGGGCGTCAATCTCGCGTTCCAAGGTCCGGAGCGGGCGGGGGCGGGTGAGGTCCACGTGGGGGTGGCGCGGGGAACGGGGAATATGGGCCCAAACTAACGGACGTGTGCAGGCGCCGACTTGAGCAGGACGGCGATGACGCGCTCGCAGGAGGGGGAGACCTCGGGGGCGAGGGGAGCCAGGGGCGGGGCGAAGCGGGCGGCGACGCGATAGCCGGCTTGGCCGGTCAGCAGGCGGTCGAGGTCGCTGTTGCGGGGGACGAAGGGCGCGAGGCGTCCCCAGTCGCCGATGGTGGCGAGGAGCCACGCGGCGGGGGCGCGGGCGCGCGCCAGGGCCAGGGGATACGTCTTTTCCAGCGAGACGATGAGGACGTCGGGGGCGAAGGCGACGGCCGGGGCGCCGGGTTGTTCTTCCGTGCGGACGAGGTCAATGACGCGGCTGTTGCGGAAGGCGGCGCGGCGGGCGTCGAGCTCGGCGCGGTTGAGCCTGGGCATGTCGCGCTCGGGGCCGAGGAAGCCGACTTTGGCTGTGATGGGCACATGCTCCTCGATCCACGCTTGGGCTGAGGCGCGGGTGTCGTTGTCGAGGTCATAGAGCAGGGCGGCGCAGGCTACGGCCAGCCAGGCCAGGGCCAGGCCGGCAAGGATCGCGCCCACAGGTTTGGCGGCCGGGCGCCACCGGCGCAGGCGGTCCAACGCCAGGCCAGCCAGCGGAGCGCAGGCCACGACCATGGGCAGTGTGAAGCGCGGATAGACGTAGCCAGCTACGGCCAGGAACGCGAGCCAGTAACCCACCGGTCCCCACAAGAGCCACAAGCCCCGGCGCTGGCGCGCGGCCAGAACCGCGCCGGCTACGGCCGCCGCGAAGATGGGCTCGCTCATGGCTTCGGCGAGTCGCAGGATGGTCTCGGTCAGCAGGCGGACTTGGCCGATCAGGTCCGGCGTCGTCTCGCGCCAGCCTTGGGAAGCGGGACCGGCGATGACGCGGACGTGCTCTACGAACGGTTGCGGGTTCCACATCAGCCCGTGACATAGGGCAAAGCCGAGGACCGCGGCGCACGCGGCGCGCCACACCGTGAAGCTGGTGAGCACAGGCCGCCAAGCTCCCAGGCGGTGGCGCAGGCTGGCCAGGACGGGGACCGGCAGGAGCAGGACAAAGCCGTAGGCCTGGTCCTTTGTGCACACGGCGGCTGTGGCGCACAGAGCAGCCCAGGTCAGGTCCCAACTGCGCTGTTCGTCAAAGAACCGCTGGAGGAACAGCAGGGCCAGGGCGAGCCAGAAGACGTAGGGCACGTCAAGATTGGCGTTTTTGGCGTAGTACTGGGCCAGGGGGCAAAGCGCGACTACCGCCGCGGCGATCAAGCCAGGGCCAGGGCCGTAGAGCCGGCGGGTGAGGGCGCGCACGAGGAGGACCGTGGCCACGAACATGGCGGCGCTGATCAGGCGGGCGGTGGTGATGTAGAGCGTGGACTTGAGCTTGAGGTTGGCGAAGGCGCCGAGATGGGCCAGCGCGTCGGCGGGGACGAACGCCAGGCGGAGGGCGTAAAAGTGGAGCGGGGGATAGCGGCCTGAGGTGAGGCGGAGGAAGTCGCGGCTCTGCGCCACCAAAAGGCCCTGCGGCGTCAGAGAGTCCGCGGCAGGGTCCCAGAGGTTGGGCAGCCCCCAGAGAAGACCGTAGAGGACAAGCAGCGAAGCGGCCACGGCCACGAGCAGCCAGGGGGGGTAGCGATGTGGAGAGGGCGTTTCTGGGCTCATGGGCGCATTGTACTTGTTTGAGGGGGCGAGGTGGAAGCGTTCGGTGATTGCGGCGCTTGACGGCGGCAGGGAGTTCGCATAAGATTCGCGCGGCGATCCACTCCATTTTAGGGCGGGGAACCGTGGCAGAGACCCAGGACCAGAACGGCGCGGCGAAGAGGCCGGACGCAGAGGCGCCGGGGATTGAGGGCGAGAGCACTTCGTTCGGGCGATGCGCCACCTGCCGCCACGGCGAGAACGTGGATATCGAGCGGGGCACGCTGCGCTGCCGGCGGCATGTGATGTTGGTGGACGCGGACGCGGACGAGATTCCGGACGACTGCGTGGAATATGAGCGCGATCCGGATAAGAAGCCGCCGCCGAACCTGGTGGACGCGCCTGTGGAGAGTAAGCCACCGCCCAAGGTTTGAGGCTGGAAGGCTGGGGCAGCGACAACGGCGCCAAGCGCCGCAAGGGCTGAGGGAACGGGAGGACTTGGGGGAGGGACCGCGCGTTCTCGAACCCCCAGGTTGCGGCGAGGCGTGTATTGCCGGGCAATTTCAGGCCGGCTATATTGTTCTCCGATCGGGCTTGGCCGCCGTGCCGGAGAGGAGGGAGAGTGGGCGTTCCCCAGAAGACGCGGCGCAACGTTCGCCGCCTTCGCGAACTGCTGGTCGGCCGCAAGACCATGCTCATCGCCATGCAGGATCATCCGGATCCGGATGCGGTGGCGGCGGCTGGGGCGTTGCGGGCGATCGCCAACAGCGTGGGCGGCATTGCGTGTTCGCTGGCCCACGGCGGCATCATCGGCCGCGCGGAGAACCGGGCGCTGGTGCGTTATCTGGGGCTCAACCTGCGGCCGCTGGAGGCGCTGGCGGCTGAGCGGTTCGACCTGGTGGCGCTGGTGGACACGCAGCCAGGGACAGGCAACAACTCGCTGGCGCCGCACGCCAAGGTTGACATCATTTTTGATCACCACGCCACGCGGCCGGCCTCCGTGTCCGCGCCGTTCCGCGACATCCGGCGGCGCTATGGCGCTACGTCCACGATCCTCTACGAGTACATGCAAGCGCTGGGCGTGGCTGTGGACGCGCCGCTGGCCACGGCGCTCTGCTACGGCATCCGGTCCGACACGCAGGACTTGGAGCGCGACACGACGCAGGCGGACGTGGACGCGTACCTGGCGCTCTATCCTTTGGCGAACAAGCGCGCGTTGGGGCGCATCTGCCGCGAGCGTGAGCCGGAGGAGTACTTTCAGGCCCTGGCGCGGGGACTCGGCAAGGCCCGCATCTACGGCCACGTAGTGGTGACGGGCCTGGGCGAGGTGCACTGTCCGGAGACCGTGGCGGAGATCGCGGACCTGCTGCTGCGATGCCAGACCGTGGACTGGGCGTTGGCGCACGGCGTCTACGAGGGGCGCATCTACCTCAGCCTCAGGACAATCGACACGTCCCATAACGCGGGCAAAGTGATGCGATGGCTGGCGCACGGGCTGGGCACGGGCGGGGGCCACCCGAGCATGGCCGGCGGTCAGATTCCCCTGGCCGGCCAGACCAAGAACGTGGCAGAGTTGGAGCAGGAGATTCTGCGGAGGTTTCTGCGGCGCATGCACGCGCGGCGCCGCCAGGAGCGTCCGCTTCTGGCATAGCAGCCTGTTGAAGCGGTGTCTTTTTCAACGGGCCGATAGAGGAGTCCAAAGATGGACAGCGCGAACGGGACACACGGCGGTGCGCCGCTGCATGAGCACTTCCGGGAAGCGGCGCGGCGCATCGCGCAGCGGTGCCTGGAGGAGGGCAACGCCATTCCGGCGGCGCACAGCCCGCTGCCTTCTTACGACGCGGCCAAGGACTTGATCGCGAGTCTGCGGTCGTTGTTGTTTCCCGGCTACTATGGCGGTCAGGGCGTGCACCCGGATCTCATGGAGGAATACCTGGCTGAGGTGGCGGAGCGGACGTTCGCTCTGCTGTCGAACCAGATCGCGCGGTGCTTCCGTCACAACTGCCGGAAGTTGCACCAGGTGTGCGATTCGTGCCGGTCTCAGGGCGAGCGGCACGCGCTGGCGCTGGTGGACAAGCTGCCGCGACTGAGGGAGTGGCTGGAGGAAGACGTGAAGGCGGCGTTTGACGGCGACCCGGCCGCGAAAAGCTATGACGAGGTGATCTTCAGCTATCCGGGGCTGCGGGCGGTCATGGTGTACCGGGTGGCGCATGAGCTGTTCGTGCAGGAGGTGCCGTTGCTGCCGCGGCTGATGTCGGAGATTGCGCACGCGGACACGGGGATCGACATCCACCCTGGCGCCACGATCGGCCGCCGGTTCTTCATTGACCATGGAACCGGCGTAGTGGTGGGCGAGACGACGATCATCGGCGATGACGTGAAGCTGTACCAAGGCGTGACGCTGGGCGCGTTGAGCTTCCCCAAGGACGCGTGCGGGGCGCTGGTGCGGGGGACGAAGCGGCATCCGACGCTCGAAGACGGAGTGACCGTGTACGCAGGGGCGACCATTCTGGGCGGGGCGACGACGATCGGGCGGGGGTCGGTGATCGGGGGCAACGTGTGGATCACGAACTCTGTTCCGGCCGGGACCAAGGTGATCATGGAGCCGCCGGACCTGAAGTTCAAGGAGAACCGCGTGGTCCAGCAAGGCGTGAAGGTGGTGGATTACCAGATTTGAGCGCGCCAGGACGTGTGGCGATTGTGGGGAATCCGTTCAGCGGGCGCGGAGCCAACGGCCGGCGGGTGGCGCGTCTGGAGCAGACGCTGCGGGCCGAAGGGCTTGAGGCGGCGGTGATGTGGGACCGCCGGGAATGGCAGGCGCGGCTAGCGGCGGAGGATTGGCGCTGCGTCGTGGCCGCGGGGGGGGATGGAACCGTGGCGGATGTGATCAACGCCGGGGTTCGCGCGCCGGTGGCGGCGCTCGCGCTGGGCAACCAGAACCTGCTGGCGAAACGCCTGGGCTATCCACGGGATGGGGAGAAGCTGGCGCGGCTTGTGGCGCTGGGCCGGACGCGCCGCATTGACCTGGGCGCGGCGCTGGGGCGGCGTTTCAGCCTGATGGTGTCGGTGGGGCTGGACGCAGAGGTCGTGAGGCGGTTCGCGGCGTGGAGGGAGAAGGGCGGGGCTTTGAAACGGTCTTCTTCGTGGCGTTACGCGGGCTCGGCGCTGGGGGCGCTGCGGGGGTATGCGTTCCCCCGTCTGAGGCTTGTCGCGGATGGGCAGCGCGTGGAGGGGGCGCAGGCGCTGGTGTTCAACGCGCCGGCTTATGCGTTGGGGCTGCGATTCGCGCCCGACGGCAAGGAGGATGACGGGCTTCTGGACTGGGTGGTTCTCGAACGCGGCGGCGTGGCGGCGGCGCTGGGGTTCTACGCCGCGGCGGCGACGGGCCTCTTGCCACGGCTCAAGGGCGCGCGGTGGGGCCAGGCGCGCGAGGCGCGCATCGAGAGCGAGGCGCCCGCGCCGATCCAGATGGACGGCGAAGCCGTGGGGTGGACGCCGGTGGATATCTCCGTGGCGGCGGCGGCGCTGGAGGTGGTGCGCGCGTGAGGGAGCCCGCATGAGCGGTCAGAACCGGCGGGCTTTGCTCGCGGGCGAGGGGCCGGTAGAATGGCGGCCGGAAGGGAGGCGCCGATGCTGAAGCTGCGCGATCTGTTGCTGGGGATGATTCAGGCCAAGGCGTCCGACCTGTTTCTTCGGGCGGGGCGGCCGGTGAGCGTCCGCGTCCACGGCGAGGTGCGGTGGGTGGGCGGGGGCCGCGAGCGGACGGCGGTGGACGCGGCCTACGTCGCCGAGGCGCTGCGGACCGTGCTGAACGAGCGCGAATGGCAGCGCTTCGAGCGTACAGGGGAAGCGGACGGGGCGTATCAGGAGGAGGGCGTGGGCCGCTTTCGCGTCAACGCCTACCGTCAGCGCGGCGAGGCGGCCTTGGCGTTCCGGCACATTCCGTTGCGCATTCCGGGGCTGGATGAGCTGAACCTGCCGGCGGAGCCGCTGCGCAAGCTGTGCGGGCTCAAGCGGGGGCTGGTGCTGGTGACCGGCGCCGCGGGCAGCGGCAAGTCCACCTGCCTGGCGGCGATGCTCGACTTCATCAACCAAGGCAGCGCGCGCCACATCGTGACCGTGGAAGACCCCGTGGAGTTCATCCACGAGGACAAGCTGTGCGCGATCGATCAGCGCGAGGTGGGGCTGGACACGGAGACATTCGGCGCGGCGTTGCGGCATGTGCTGCGCCAGAGTCCGGACGTGATCCTGATCGGCGAGATGCGCGACCAGGTGACGATGGAGGCGGCGCTGAACGCGGCCGAGACCGGGCACTTGGTGTTGAGCACGCTGCACACGGCCACGGCCGTGCAGACGCTGGAGCGGATCATGGCCTATTTCCCTCCGCATCAGCACGCGCTGGTCAGGGCGCAGTTGGCCATGGTCCTGGAGGGGATTATCTCGCTGCGGCTGATCCCGCGGCGGGACGGGCAGGGCCGCGTGCCGGCTGTGGAACTGCTGGTGGCGACGGCGCGGACGAGGGAACTGCTTCAGGAGGGCAAGACGCGCGAGCTGGCCGACGCCATGCGCGATGGCGACTTTTACGCGATGCGGACGTTTGACCAGTCGCTGCTAATGCTGGTGGCTGAGGGGCAGATCACCGAGGACGCGGCGCTGGCGGCGGCGGATAACCCGGATGAGTTCAAGCTGCGGCGGCGCGGGTTCCGGCGCGGCGGATCGTTCCAGACGCAGGGGTGAGGCATGGCCGCTTCCCAGGTCAACGCCGCGCGGCGCCTCCGGGTGTTCTACCTCATCACGGAGCTGGACGCGGGCGGGGCGGAAAAGGCGCTGTTCGAGCTGGCGTCGCGTTTGGACCGCACGCGTTTTGAGCCGGTGGTGGGGTGTTTGTCGGGGCGCGGGGTATTCGGGCGGAGGCTGGAAGAGGCGGGGGTGGAGGTGGTGTACTTTGACGCGGGGCGATTCAGCGCGGGCGTGGTGTGGCGCGTGGCCAGGGAACTGCGGCGGCGCCAGGCGGACGTGATGCACGCGTTTCTCTTTCACGCGAACATGGTGGGCCGGTTCGCGGCGCGACTGGCTGGGACGCGGCGGGTGATCTGCTCCGTGCGGGTGGAAGACCCGCGCCGCTGGCGGCTGTGGGCCGACCGGCTGACGCAGGGGCTGATGGACTTCGAGACGTGCGTCTCTTCGGCGGCGCTGGAGTACACGCGCCGCTCTGGCGTGGCGGGGCGAAAGCTCGTCGCGATCCCGAACGGGATTGACGTGGCGCTCTACGCGCGGCCCGAGCCGGCGCCGGCCGAGTGGAGCCTGCCCGTGGCCGCGCCCGTGGCGGCGGTGGTGGCGCGGCTGGATGAACAGAAGGACCCGATGACGATGCTGGAGGCGTTCGCCATGGCTCGCGCGCCTGGGGCTGTGCTGGCGTGGGCGGGCGATGGGCCGCTGGCCGAGGCGGCGCGCCGACGCGCGGAGGAGCTGGGCTTGACGGATCGCGTGCGCTTTTTGGGGCGTCTAGCGGATGTGCGTCCGCTGCTCGGACGGGCGGACGTGTTCGCGCTGGCGTCGAGGTGGGAGGGGATGCCGAACTGCGTGTTGGAGGCCATGGCGAGCGGGCTGCCGGTGGTGGCGACGGCGGTGGGGGGATGTCGCGAGCTGGTGGAGGACGAGGTGACGGGGCTGCTTGCGCGGCCGGGAGATGCGGGCGACTTGGGGAAGAAGCTGGGGATTCTGCTGGAGCAGGAGGGGCTGCGGCGGAAGATGGGCGAGGCAGGGCGCCGCCGCGCGGCGGAGAGGTTCTCTTTGGACGCGATGGTGAGGGCGAACGAGGACCTCTACATGCTTCCACAGGACCTAACGGCCCGTTGAAAAGGACACCGCGTCGGCGGGGACATGGCGCCTCAGCCC
>CAYYEE010000113.1:0-10676 GCA_964470775.1 uncultured Planctomycetota bacterium
ACGCGCATGCCGTTCAGAAGGTCGTTGAACGTGGCCCCCGTCTCCTGGCGCAGCAACACCGAAAACCGCGACGGGCTCAGCCGCGCCGCGCGCGCCGCTTCGTCGCGCGTCACGCGCTCGCCACACCGCTCCTCCATCAGCGCCAGCGCGTCGAACAAGCGCGCGCGGCCCGCGCGGCGGTCCTGCCGCTGGATGGAGTCCATCATGCTCTCCAGCGTCCGGCGCAGCCACGCGGCCAGGGCCTCCTCCGACGCGATCTGCGACAGCTCGGTCATGACGTAGTAGTTCGCGCCCAGCAGGTCGTGCGGATCGCCGCCCGACTCCACGCCCGTGCGGCTCATGGAGATGACGAGCTCCAACAGCAGGCTCTTGACCAGATCGAACCGGCCGCGGCCGTGCTGCAGGATCACGACAAGGATGCGGTTCAAAATCTCGCGCGCACGGCCGCGGTCGCCTGAACGGATAGCCGAAAAGAGCAGTGGTTCTTCGCGCAAGTAGACATCGCGGATGTTGTCCGCGGGCCGCGCCTTGAGCGCATGTAGCGCGTACGCACGCTGCTGCTCGCTCTGGTAGTCCTGCCGGCGCCGCTCCAGAACCGCTGCGTTCGTTAGATTGGCCGCCTCCAGCGAACGCCGCAAATCCTGGCACGCGCGGCGCAGGTCCATGCCCGGCCGGACTGCCAGCGCCTCGTGTTCGGACACGCTGGCGGCCATGCCGCCGGCAACGCGCTGGTTCATCATCACGGGCGCGGCCCAGATGAACCGCTTCTGTGGACACACGCTCACCCCAGGCTCACCCCAGCGCAGACACTCGCGCAGCGCCAACGCCCGCGCCTCCAAGCAACCGGCTTCGTTAGACTTGTCCCCACACGCGCACCCCCCCGGCGCGCATCGCCCCTCTGGATCGAAGACGCACACCTCCACCTTCCACCGCGCCGCGTACTGCTCCCGCAGTTGGTTCAGGCGATCCGCGTCCGCCGCCGGAAGTGAGAGGCTCGTGACCATACAATACAAAATTACCAAAACTTCACCCACAAACGCAAGAAATGATAGGCGGAAAAGGCAATAATATGTTGCCATGTAAATGGCGCACCCCCAGACCAGCCATCTGACTCGCTGGCGACCCCCAGAGAAGATCAAACTCAGGAGGAGACACTTCATTCCGGTGGCGGGACGCGGACCCGCTCCGCGCGCGCAAGCGTTCTACTTTAGTGTTTCAGAAATAGCTTTGCTATCTCTGAAACACTACATGACACAAACCCGGCGCTTGCATGATTCCTCAAACAGCCGTCGCCGTTCGTCGTTGCCGTCCCTGCTGTCTCAGCTGTCTCTGCTGTCCTTGCATTCAGGAGCCGCACCGTGACGGGCAAAGATCGCATCTACAAAGCTATTCGCCGCGAAGCCGTGGACCGCACCCCCTGGGTCCCCTTTGTCGGCTGCCACGCCGGCGCCCTGCTGGGCGTCCCGGCCGACGAATACCTCCGCAGTGAAGACCACATCGTCAATGGCGTCACCCGCGCCATCGAACGCTACCACGCCGACGGCATCCCGGTCGTCTTTGACCTGCAGATCGAGGCCGAGACGCTGGGTTGCGAGCTGGCATGGGCCAAGGAGAACCCGCCCGCCGTCACCAGCCATCCCCTGGCCAACGGCACGACCCTCGCGGACCTCCGCGTCCCGCGCCCCGAAGACGGCCGCATCGGCCTCTGCCTCTCCGCCGCGCGCCGCCTCGGCAAGATGCATCCTGACGTCGCGCTCTACGGCCTCATCACCGGTCCCTTTACCCTCGCTCTCCACCTCATCGGTACCGACATCTTCCTCAAGATGTTCGAGACCCCCAACGAAATCCGCGCGCTGCTGGGCTTCTGCCGCGACGTCTGCCAGGCCATGGCCGGCTACTACCTCAAAGCCGGCTGCGGCGTTATCGCCCTCGTGGACCCCATGACCAGCCAGATCGGACCGGACCAGTTCAAGGAGTTCGTCACCCCCGCCGCCGCCCCGGTCTTCGATTTCATCCGCCGCTCCGGCGGCCTGGGGTCGTTCTTTGTCTGCGGACACGCCCAGCAGAACGTCAAGGCTATGTGCGAATGCGGGCCGGATAACATCAGCGTGGATGAAAACATCCCCCTTCAGTACGTACGCGAGGTCTGCGAGTCCAAGAACGTCAGCTTTGGCGGCAACTTGCAGCTCACCTCCGTGCTGCTGCTGGGCAAGCCGGCCGACGCGCAGCGCAACGCGATCGCCTGCATGGACGTGGCCGGCGAGCGCGGCTTCATCCTCGCCCCCGGCTGCGACCTGCCCTACGCCACTCCGCCCGAGAACCTGGAAGCCATCTTCCCCGTGGTTTCCGACCCCTACCAGCGCGACGTGGCCCGCAGCCTGGCCATCGAGTCCTCGGGCCAGGACCGTTTGAACATGGCCGACTACGGCCAGCAGGACAAGGTCATCGTGGACATCATCACGCTCGACTCCGAGGCGTGCGCGCCCTGCCAGTACATGGTGGACGCGGTCCGCAAGGTCGCCCCCGAGTTCCAGGACATCGTGGAGTGGCGCGAACACAAAATCAAATACCGCGAGTCGCTCGTGTTCATGGCCTCGCTCATGGTCCGCAACATCCCCACCATCTGCATTGACGGCCAGATCACCTTTGTCAGCCGCATCCCGCCGCGCGACGAGCTTGTCGCCGCCATTCAGAAGCGCATCAACGAAAAGTTCCGCATGGGCATCCTGCAGCGCCAGGGCGCCATCCACCTCGTCGGCGAAGACAGCCCCGCAACCGAAGCCGTCCACGAGGTCCTGCAACGCGCCGTCAAGGAGCTCGGCGCCGACGTGCCCATCCGCCGCGTTCGCGACGAAAAGCGCTTCAAGGACTATGGCCTGCTTAAGTCGCAAACGCCCGCCGTCTACACCGTCAAGTACCGCCTGCGCAGCCGCGGCAAAACCCCCGAAATCGCCGCCGTCAAAGAATGGGTCAAGGACCTGCTCTGATGTCTGACAGCCCGTTGAGAGAGACCCCGCGATGGCGGGGACATGTTGCCGAAGCTGGCCAGCGGCCAGATCGCAACGTGTCCCCGGAACGGGCGAGAGACGCCCAACGGGCGCCCATCCCCGTCCTGCTCATTACCGGCTTCCTCGGCGCGGGCAAGACCACGCTGCTCAACCACCTCCTAGCCCAGCCGGCCGTGCAGAGCCAGCGGCCCGCCCTGCTAATCAACGAGTTCGGCTCCTTGGGCGTGGACGGCGCCCTGGCGCGCAAGGGCGAGTGGGAGGTGTATGAGATCAACAAGGGCAGCCTCTTCTGCTCCTGCGCCCAGACCTCGCTGCTGACCGCGCTGGGCGACGCGGCCCAGCGCGTCCGGCCCGGCCTGCTCATCATCGAAGCCACCGGCGTCAGCGAAACCCGCGACATCGAGCCGCTCTTCGACGCCCGGCCCATCTCCGGCGCCTTCCGCGTCCTGGCCAACCTCGCGCTTATCGACGCCGCCGCCTTCACCCGCCTGGCCGCCTATCTGCGGCCGGCCGTGTCCCAGGCCGCGGCCGCCGACGGCCTCGTCCTCAACAAAACCGACCTCGCGCCGGCCGCCGATCTGGACTGCGTCGAGCGCCTGCTGCGCCAGATCAACCCCCGCGCCCCCGTCGTCCGCGTCCAGCGCGGCGCCTTGGCGTGGGACTTCATCGCCGGCCTCGCCCACACGCGGCCCAGCGAAGCTTTGGCCACAGCGCCCCCGCCCACCATCGCCGCCGCCTCGTTCAACACGGACCGCCCCGTAGACCGGCAGCGGTTCCTCGAAGTCATCCACAATCTCGGCGCCAGCCTCCTGCGCCTCAAAGGCAACATTTTGTTCACCAGCGGTCCCTGTTTCGCCGAATACGCCGGCCAGGAACTCGTCCAGGGACCGCCCCTCAAAGACCGAGGCCCGACCGCGTTCACCGTGATTGCTCACGGACTCGAGCGGCCTGCCTTGCAGGCCTGCTTCGAAGCCGCCTTTGCCTCATCCGTCTGACCCGCATCCGCTGGCCCGCGCCTCAACCGGGGCGCAGGCTTGGGCGGGGGCGCCACGCGTGGCGCCCCCGCCCCCGGGAATGCCCCAAAAATCCCGTTTGACAAACCGCCGCAAAACAGGTACACTACGTAACTTCGACGCCCCTATTGTGGACACCATTCGAGCAGGCAGGACCGAGATGAAGACTTTCATGGCCAAAAAGGAGACGGTTCAGCGGTCGTGGCACATTCTCGACGCCACGGACAAGGTGCTGGGCCGCATGGCGGTTCGAATCGCCACCATCCTCATGGGCAAGGACAAACCGACCTACACGCCCCACTGCGACACCGGCGACTTCGTCATCGTCACCAACGCCGCCAAGCTGCGCGTCACCGGCAACAAGCTGCAGGACAAGACGTACCGCCGGTTCAGCGGCTACCCCGGCGGCTTGAGGACGCTCAGCCTCGGCCAAATGATGGCCAAGAGCCCCGAAGCGGTGGTGCGCCTTGCCGTCCGCCGCATGCTGCCCAAAAACAAGCTGGCCAACCAGATGCTGGGCAAGCTGAAAGTCTACGCCGGCGCCGAGCACCCCCACAAAGCCCAGCAGCCCGCCACCATCGAGCTCTAGACTGACCGGAGAAACATAAATGGCAGACCAGGAAAAGCAGCCCCAGACGCAAGCCCAGGCCTATGAGATGAAGCCCGGCGTTTACCTGGGCACGGGCCGCCGCAAGACCGCCATCGCCCGCGTCCGCCTCAACAGCGGTTCCGGCCAGTACACCGTCAACGGCCGCGCGTTCGAGGAGTTCTTCCTGCGCGAACGTGACCGCGTTACCGCCCTCGCCCCCATCGTCGCGCTCGGTTTGGAGAAGAACGCCGACTTCGCCGCCACGGTCAACGGCGGCGGCATCACCGGCCAGAGCGGCGCGGTCCAACTCGCCCTTGCCCGCGCGCTCATCAAAATCTTCCCCGAAGCCGACCCCATGCTGCGCGAAAAGGGCTACCTCACCCGCGACTCCCGCGAAGTCGAGCGCAAGAAGCCCGGCCGCGCCGGCGCCCGCCGCAGGTTCCAGTTCTCCAAGCGCTAACCCATCGCTTCCGCATCGAACCCACAAGGCCCTGCCATCCGGCAGGGCCTTGTCGTTTCCAGGGCCGCCATGGCCGCAGCCCAATGGACCCCATGAACGCGACGGTCAGTCCCCACCGCCCCGTCCCGCTCTCCTACCGCATCCGCCCCATGTCCGCCAGGCTCACATACCCCTCTTCAGCCACGATCACATGGTCCAGCACGCGAATGCCCAGGACGTCCCCCGCCTCCGACAGCCGCCGCGTCAACGCCAGGTCGTCCTGCGAAGGCTTGGGGTCGCCGCTGGGGTGGTTGTGCACGAAGATCACGGCCGAGGCCGGCTCGGTCACGGCATAGCGGAACACGTCGCGCGGCAGAGCCGGGCTGCTCGCCAGTCCGCCCATGGCCACCTCCACGTCGCGGATCACCCGGTTCTTGGTATCCAGCAAAACCACAATGAACCGCTCATGCTTCTCGCCCCTCAACCGCGGAAAGAAGTGCTCAAACACCACCCGGCTGCCGTTCAGAGCCACGCCCTTCTTGAGCGAATCCGCCCCCAGACGCCGCGCCAAGGCTAGCGCCGCCATCACTTGAGACGCCTTGGCCGGCCCGATGCCCTCGGCCGCGCACAGCTCCGTCACGCGCCGCTCCGCCAGCCCTCTCAACCCCCCGAACTGCGCCAGCAGCCTCCGCCCCAGGTCCACCGCGCTCTCGCGCGCCGAACCGTCGCGGATGATGATCCCCAGCAGTTCCGCGTCCGTCAGCGCGCCGGGGCCGCTCTGCATCAGCCGCTCGCGCGGACGCTGGTCTTCCGGCATCTCCTTGATCATCGGTCCCCGGGTCGCGGCGCGGCACAAGTCCTTCACCCCGCATTCTCCGCACGCCGGCGTCTCGCCACACAGCCTCGCGGCCAGCGCCGCCACGGCCCGCCCCATCGCGTCCGCCTTCACCCCGGCCGCCTCGGCCAGCGCCGCTACGCCACGCTCCAGAGCCCCCTCGCCCTGGCGCGCCGCGCCCAGCCTGACCAAGGTCCTCAACGCCCCCGCGTCCCCGTTGGGTCCGGCCTCCGCCACGCCATCAGACTTTGCCTGCGCCAGCAGCGCCCGCGCCAGACGCTCCGCCCACTCTCCCCTTTTCACCCCCTGGCCTCCTTGCCGCTTGCCCGCAGCCACGCCTCCACCAGCCGGCTCGACCCAGCCCCGCAACTGATCACCGTTCTCAGCGCGTCCTGACCAGGTTCGGGAATCACCTGCACCCGTTCCTTGGCCACATGCAGGACCAGCCCGCTCGTCGGGTTCGGCCCCATGGGCACGAACACCGTCCAAACACCGCTCTCGTGCTGGTCTGTCACGAACGCCGTCGCCAGCGCGCCATCGCCCATCTTCACCAGCGCCACGGTCGAAAACGGCTTCTTGCGGCCCAGCAATTGGTTCACGGCCTCCTTCACCGCCGTGTAGCCGGGCGCCACCTTCAGGATGCGATCCTCGATATTGGACCAAGCGAACATGCCGATGCGCGTCCGAACCACCAGCCCCACCGCGAAACACCCGGCCACGATGACCAGCGCCACCACCGCGTCCGCCGCGTACTCCGGCAGGCTGGACCTGGCCTTCACCAACTGCCCGGCCGGCTGGATCAGCCCCCGCATCACGCCGAACAGCCAGCTGAACACGAACGCCAGGATCGCCCCAGGCAGGATCACCACCACACCGCCCAGGAACGTCGTCACGAAAAACGCCTTCAGCCGTTTCATCCCAACCCTCCCGCGTCAGTCCTACAGCCCCTCCGCCACCACAGCCAGCCGAAAGCCCAGGTAATCCGAACTTACGAGCTGGTAATGAACCCCGTTCAAAACCCCCTCGAAGCGGGCCTCCGGCTTCACGTTGTGCAGGTGCGCAAACACGCACTCCGTCACGCCGTAGCGCTCCAGCAGCGCCGTCACCTCCGATGCCTCAAATCGCAGGTCCAGCGGCGGGAAATGCAGCATCGCGATCCGCAGCCGGCTGCCAGCCGGCAACGCCTTCAGCGACATTTCCAGCCGGCCCAGCTCACGCCGGAAAATCTTCGCGTCCGCCTCCGCGTTCGCCTCGCGATCCCCGCCCGCCTCCGCGGAGCCCGCCGGAAGCTCCATCGCGCCCGCGAAGCTCAACCCCGGCGGCGCCCACATGCGGCTGCCCGCCACAACCGCCCCGCCCCCCAGCGAAAGCGTGTCGTTCTGCAGCGCCTCGCATCCCGGCGCCAGCGCCTCGCGCACCTTGCGCAACGACTGCCACCAGTAGTCGTGGTTGCCGCGCATCAACGCCTTGCGGCCCGGCCGCGCGCCGATCCACCGCAGGTCCTCGCGCGCCTCGTCCAGCCGCATCGCCCACGACAGATCGCCCGGCAGAAGAACCCAGTCCCGCTCCTTCACGCGCGCGTCCCAGTCCTCGGCCACGCGCCGCGCGTGGTCTCGCCATCTCTCGCCGAACACGTCCATGCTCTTGTCCCGCGAGCCAGGCAGGTGCAGGTCGCCGATCGCGTAAATGTTCAAAGCCCAGCCATGACCTCGTTCATGAAGCGGACGCTCGCGGGCACGCCTTCGCGATCATCCTCCGGACCTTCGTATTCCAGCGCCACGAAGCCGTTGCAGCCCGCGTCGCGGACAGCGCGTCGGCGGGGACATGGCGCCTCAGCCCGCCGACGGCGGGATCGCAACGTGTCCCCGGAGCAGACGCGACATTTTCGACAGGCTGCTACCCGCCGATCAGCCCGCCCGCGCAGGGCGTCGTGGCTTTCATGCCGCGCAGCGGCTCGATCTCATCCACCTCTTCCTGCGTGAAGCCCAGCATCGCCAGCTTCTCGCGCTGATAGAAGCGGTAGTTGTCATACGACACATACTCCGGGCAGCGATGGTCGATCATCGGGATGAACCCGCCGTCCGCCACCACCGGCGCCAGCTTGGCCATCTCGTCCAGAATCTCCTGCTTGGTTCCGGCGATAGCCTTCTTGGCCACACCGCCGTAGAGCAGCATGTCGCGGCCGAACTTCCGGCGCAGCTCCACGGGATCGGAGCCGGCGTTCACCTCGCACGGGAACATGGCGTTCAGCCCCACTTCCAGCCACAGCGGCGCCAGCGCCCAGATATTCCCGTCGCAGTCCGTAGCGATCACATCCACCCCGTGCTGGCGCAGAAGCCGCATCACGCGCCGCATGGGCGGCAGCACGATCTCGCGGAAAATGTTGGGGCCGATGACCGGCCCCGAGTTGAAGCAGATGTCCTCCCAGCCGTGCGCAAAGTCCACCTCGATGTATTTGAGCGCCGGCTCCAGCATCTTGTAGAAGAGATCCGCCAGGTGCTCCACCATTTCAGCCAGCAGTTCCCGTTCGTCATACGCCCAGATCGCGACCCGCTCGAACCCCACCCAGTTGCGGATCCAACCCAGATAGGACCCGGCGTTGATCCCCACCGGCACATCCATGGCATTGAACCGCGCGGCCATGCCTCTGTAGTCGTGATAGCGAATCGGGTCCGCGGGATTGTAGCGCTCCTTGAACGCCTCCCAATCCTTGCGGCTCTCGATGGGGTACTTCACATAGTGCGGAATCGTCTGCTGTCCGCGCCGCTGAACCTCGACAATCGCGCCGTCGCTAGTCTGCTTGACGATCGAGTCCGGCTTCTCCTCCAGAACCTTTGACTCGAAGGGCGGGTTGATCCCAAAGCTCACCGGAACCATCGCCACCGGATCGCGGCCAAAGTACCCCTCGATGCTGGGGATGTCGCTGTACTGCGCCGGCAGCCCCTCGTTGTGCCAGCGCTCCCACGTCTCTTTAAGGAACCCGAACTCATGATGCACGCCGCGGTCCACGGTCTGGTAGTGCATCAGCCGGCGGAACCTTTCCCGGTGCGTCATCTTCTTGGCCACGTCCATCCCTCCAGTGCTCGCATCTTCTGACACACGCGTCGTCTTGAGACGGCGCCGTCTCCCGGCCTGGGGCAAGTCCCCAGGAACTGCGGCCATTGTCCGGCCACGCCCCGCCTTCGCCGCCCACGGCGGAACGCCGCGGCATTCTACCGCCCTCGCGGCCTGCTGTCACATCTCCTCAGGCGCGCCCACCCCCAGCAGCGCCAGCCCGTTCGCGATGGTCTGCCGAACCGCCTCCATCAGCGCCACGCGCGCCGCGGACAGTCTCTCGTCCTCGCACAGCACCTTGTGCTTGCCGTAGAAGTCCGAAAGCAGCGCGCACAGGTCCAGCAGATAGCGGCAGATCATGGACGGCTCCAGCCGGTCCACGGCGCGGCCGATCTCCGCCTCGAACTCCGACACCTTGCGGATCAGCAGGTACTCCTCTTCCGCGCTCAGAAGCCCGGCGTCCACGTCCGCGCTCACAGGCTTGCCGTACTTGCGCAGTATGCTGCAGATGCGCGCGTGCGCGTATTGGACGTAGGCCCCGGTGTCGCCCTCCCACCGCAGCGCCTCGTCCCAGTCGAAGTCAATGTCCTTGGTCACTTCGCGCTTGAGGTCGTGGAAGATGATCGAGCCGATGGCCACCATGCGCGAATGCTCGGCCTGCGCCTTGGCCTCGGCCGGAGTCTTGGCCTCGGCCTCTCGCGCCACCACGATCTCGAGCTCCCGCTCCACAGCCTCCGCCAGCACGTCGCGCAGTTTCACGGCGCCGCCCGTGCGCGTGCGCATCCGCTCGCCCGCGATGCGCGTCATGCCGTGCGCCACGTGGCGCAGCCGCTCCGCCCAAGCGTACCCCATCCGTCGCAGCGTCTCGAAGAGCTGGCGGAAGTAGAGCTTCTGGTCCTGCCCGGTCACATAGATCATCTTGTCGAACTTGTGCTGCTCGTAGCGCAGCTCCGCCGTGGCCAGGTCGCGCGTTTCATAGCGCGTGCCTCCGTCGCTCTTCAACAGCATCAGCGGCGGCATCTTCATGTCCGAGAGGTCCACGATCAGCGCGCCCTCGCTCATCGTGGCCAGACCCATCGCCTTGGCGCGCTCAATCGTCCGGGGCATCTGCTCGCGCGCCAGACTCTCCCCGCCGATCACCTCGAACTTCACGCCCAGCGTGTCATAGACCTCGTAGAACGCCGCCAGACTCGCATCGCGGAAACGCTTCCACAACGCCAGCGCCTCCGGGTCGCCCTGCTCCAGTTTCAGAAACCAGGCCCGCCCCTCGGCCGCGAAGGCCTCGTCCTTCTTCGCCTCCTCGTTCGCCTTCACATACAGGTCCTGCAGCTTTTCCACCGCATCGCCCAGGAAGATGTTCTCGTCGCCCCACCGCTTGAAGCCCGCGATGAGCAGCCCGAACTGCGTGCCCCAATCGCCCAGGTGGTTGATGCCCACCACGGTCCACCCCTGCGCCCGGTGAAGCTGGCACAGCGCGTAGCCGACCATCGTGTTGCGCACGTGGTAGATGCTGAGATGCTTGCAGATGTTCGGCGAAGAGTAGTCCACCACCAGCTTCCGGCCCTTGAACGCGTTCGTGTGGCCGTAGCGCTCCTTGCGCTGGTGAACCTCGCGCAGCACCCACGCGGAGAAATCCTTGCGGTTGATGAGAAAATTCAGGTACGGTCCTACAACCTGAACCGTGCCCGCGTAGCCGCCTTCGGCCAGCCTGGCCGCCAGCTCCTGCGCCACCTCGTTG
>CAYYEE010000114.1:0-10658 GCA_964470775.1 uncultured Planctomycetota bacterium
GGCCAGGTGGGCGGGGAAGTTCCACTTATCGGCCAGCCACGAGCCGACTTCGGCGTGGTCAGCGCCAAAGACCTCGGCTTCGGCTTCGTAGTTGGTCATCTGCCGCGAGCCGATCAGGTCGAAGGTTTCCAGGAAGCGGTCGTGGAAATAGTTGTCGAGGACGATCTTGCCGATGTCGTGGAGCAGGCCGGCGACAAAGGCCTCGTGGCCAAGCTTGAGGCCGAGAAGGCCGGAGAGGTATTGGCAGACCAGGGCGCAGGTGGCGCAATGCTCCCAGAAACGGGCGCGGTTGAAGGCGGGGTTTTCGCGGACGGAGCGGAAGGCGCGCATGACGGAGATGCCCAGGGCGAGGTCGCGGACTTTGTGGAGGCCGAGGATGACCACGCCGAAGTCGAGGGAGTCGATCTGGCGGGTCATGCCGTAGAAGGCGCTGTTGGCGACGCGGAGGATCTTGGAGGCCAGGGCGGGATCGTTGCGGATGATGGCGCTCAGGTCGCGGGCCGAGCTGGTGGGGGAGTTGACGACCTGGAGGATCTTGCCCACCACGGCGGGGAGGGACGGGAGCGAGGGGATGGCCTCGACCTCGCGGCGGAAGCTCTCTCTCTGTCGCGTTGTGGCGAGCATCAGGACTCCTTGGGTTGCGGTTTGACGTAGGCCATGGCGCCGGGGAGGAAGGCGAGCTTGAAGTCCTCGGAGACGCCGTTCAGCGATTCGCGTTCGCCCAGGAACAGCAGGCCGCCCGGGGCCAGGCGGCGGAAGATGGCCGCCACGGCGCGTTTGCGGGCTTCCTGAGTGAAGTAGATAAGGACGTTGCGGCAGAAGGCGGCGTCGATTTCGGGGAGAGCGGCGATTTCCGCTTCGTTGAAGAGGTTGAGCTGGCGGAACTCGACCAGGGCGCGGATCTCCGGGCTGAGGATGTAGCGTCCGCCTTCGCGGGAGAAATAGCGCTGGGCGAGGTTCGGGTCGGTGGAGCGCATGGCCGACGCGTTGTAGACGCCGGCCCGGGCCTTCTGGAGCGTGGCCTCGCTGAGGTCGGAGGCAAGGATTTTGACGGCGGCGTCCTTGATGGCCGGAGTCCGGGCGCGTTGTTCCTGCAGCATGATGGCGATGCCGTAGGGTTCTTCGCCGGAGAGGCAGGCGGCGCTCCAGACCTGGATGGGGCGCTCGCGCGTGCCTTTGCCCTTGCGGACCAGCATGGGCACGACGGCCTGCACTAGCGCGCGGAGCTGGCTGGGCTGGCTGAAGAAGAAGGGGTCTGGGCTGGCCAGCAGGCCGATGGCCGCCTGCAGTTCGGCGGCGCGGTCTTCCGAGGCGCGCAGATGGGCGGCGTACTGCTCAAACGTGGACAAGCGCAGGGCGGCCAGCCGGGGCAGCAGCCGCTGGGCGAAAAGGAAGCGCTTGTGCGTCTGGAAGTGCATGCCGCTGAAATCAAAGATGGCGTCGCGGATCGCTCCGAAGGCGGCGTCGGACATGACCTGCGCTTTTGTGAGCGATGGCGAGTTGACGTCGAGTGTTGCCGCGGCCACTGCGTGCCTCGTTCTGGCGGACCGGCGAAGGAAGAGGGCAGCCGCTGGGACGGCCATGCCCGGCCGCCTTCTTGGCCTGGGCGCCAGATACGCCGGCGCCCGGACGCCGCCGGGCCAGCGCCTCAGGCGCCTTTGACACAGGCTTCGACGATGAAGCCCGACTCTTTGAACCCGAACGGAATATGCTTGCGCCAGCTATTGCTGGGCGGCTTGAGTGATAGATTACAGCCTTCGATGATGGACGGCAAGGTGACCTCGAACTGGAAATCGGCGCTGGCCTGGGCCAGCTTGCAGCTGGCGCCGCCGGCGATCATGTTGACCATCTCTCCGACGGCGTCCTTGATCTCGTTGGGCGACAACTGCGCCGGGTTGCCCAGCATGGCGCTGGCGAGTTTCTCGGCTACGTCCTTGGGCGTGCGCAGGCACACGTAGCCCGACTTGTCGCCAACCATGCCAATGTAACCGTAAAGCATGCACCCTTCGGCGTTTTCGTCGGGCTCCCGCGCCTCGTGGGCCACCACGGGGTCTTGGCTGATCATCGCGAAGGCGTCCAAGGTGGCGTCTTTGAGGGCTTGAACCAAATCATCGCACATGGGACTAGCGTCCCTCCCACTGCTGGAGCTTTCGAGGGCTGCCGCCGCGGCGCAGGCGCGGTCACTTGTAAGTAGTATCGTCACTGGGGGCTTGGGGCTTTACGTCTTTGGGGGGGCGCGGCGCCGAGGCGTGGGGGCGGGGCTGCCCGCAAACCTGCGTCCAGCCGCAGGGCTCATGCTGGGCAAGCGCCATGTCGCTGCTCCTGATCTGCGTTTCTTTCAGGGCATCGAGAAACCGGCGCGGCATTCCTTCTTGTGGGTTATGCGCTGGTCCTGGCGCGGACGCGCTTGTCCGCGGTCCCGGCTCGAACCCGTGGCGTGGCGCCATGTCCGGGGCCCGCGGGGGTTTGTCCACTGCGCTTTGGGGGTGGCTGGTACGGCCATCAGAGCACGGGATTCCCCTGAGTTTGGGCAAGCCACTGCGCCAGACGCGACATGGGGGTTTCCACTACTCTTCCCCATCCCTTTCCCTTCATGGGAGATACGGAGCTTGGATCATCGAGAAAACGAAAACACAATATTTCTTGACGCCGAGCCCCCCAATCTATACCATAGGTAGTAGGGAGCCGGTGAGACCGAGAGACCGCGAGCAGGTGAGGCATCTGGCATGGGCGACAAGTCGCAGGGCGACCCCTTGATCCACATCGTGCGTAAGCTGCACGAGTGCGCGTCCGGGCTTTTCAAGGCGGCTGAAGTGATCCGCGATGCCGCGGAGAAACAGCGCCAGAACAACGAGAAGCTGCTGGAGACGCGCGACCGCATCAACGAAATGGTGGCGAGGATGCGGGCGGGCATGCAGCGGCGGACCGACCCGGCGCCGGCCGAGTCGCAGCCAGTCTCGCAGCCTGCGCCCGCGCCCATGTCCGCGGCCAGACCGTCGGGCCGCATGACCATGCTCGAGTACATGGAGATGCAGTCGCTGGGCGAGTATGAGCGGCTGCGCAGCCTGCCCCCCATCTCGGCCGACGAGGCGGGCAACGTGGACTGGGATCAGTTGAGCCAGGCGTTGCTGGGCGAGTAGTCCTCCTCCGCGTCCGGCCGCGCGGGGCGCCTTGCCGGGCGCGGCTTCGTGCTCCGGCCGTCCCCTTTGTGGAGGCGCCATGGCCCCCCCTCTCAACGTTTTGCTCATTGTCACGGATCAGCACCGTTGGGACGCGTCGAGCGCCTGCGGCAACGCGCTCTGCCCCACGCCGAATTTGGAACGTCTGGCCGCGGAGGGGGTGCGGTTCTCCAACGCCTTCGCGTGCACGGCGCTGTGCGGGCCGGGCCGGGCGTCGCTCTACACGGGCCTGCTGCCGCACCATCATGGCGTGATGGGCAACTCGGAGAAGCACTCGCGCCAGGGCTCGCCGGCCGACATCGCGCCAGGCGTGGCAGGCATGGCGGAGTTCATGCGCGGCTTGCCGCACATCCGCTATCTGCTGGGCAAGTGGCACGTGGAGGAGACGCGCGTTCCCTCGGACTTCGGCTTCCGAGGCCACGATTTCAAGGGCTACGCGCATCCCGGCGTCAAGGTGTGGCGCGACTTCCGCTTCAATCTGGCGCCGGAGACGGGAAACCCCTATGCCGACTGGCTGCGGCGCAAGGGGATCGAGCCGCCGCGCGTGAGCCACGCCTTCCAGGGCAATAACCCGGGGTGTCAGGACCAGGAGCTCTACGGCCTGCTGGAGGGTCCTGAGCAGGCGTCCATCCCCTGGTTCCTGATGGAGGAGACGCTGCGCTGCATGGCCGAGGCGCGAAGCGAAGGGCGGCCGTTTTTCGCGTGGGTGAACTTCTGGGGGCCGCATTCGCCCAGCGTCGTGCCCGAGCCCTGGTTCAGCGCCGTGGACCCTGCCTCCATCCCCGAAGACCCCGCGTTTCGCGAGACGTTCGAGGGCAAGCCGGAGATTCAGCGCACGCTGTCGCGCATGTGGGGGCTGTACGACGCGGGATGGGAGACTTGGCGCGAGATCGTGGCGCGCTACTACGGCTACGTCATGCAGATTGACGCCATGGTGGGCCGGCTGCTGGCGGAGCTGGAGCGAACGGGCGAGCTGGAGCGGACGGTGGTGATCTTCACCGCCGACCACGGCGACGCCATGGGCGCGCACCGGCTCATCGAGAAGGGCGAGTTCATGTATGACCAGACGTATCGCGTGCCGCTCATCGCGCGCCATCCCCAGGGACCGCGCGGCGCGGTGTGCGACGCGTTCGTCTACTTCCACGATCTGTGTCCCACCATTGTGGAGCTGGCCGGCGGCCGGACGCCGGACAACCTGGACAGCCGCAGCCTGGCGCCGCTGATGACGGGCGCGGCGGACACGCTGGGCCGCGAGTTCGTTTACGGCCAGTTCACGCGCCACTTTGTGCAGTTCAACCAGCGCATGATCCGCACGCGCGACCGCAAGCTGATCTGGAACACGGCCTCCGTCAGCGAGCTCTACGACCTGGAGCGCGACCCGGCCGAACTGGCCAACCGCATCGGCGACGCGGCCTACGCGGCGGACAAGCGCCGGCTGCTGGGGCTGTTGGAAGAGGAGATGGCGCGGGTGGGCGACCCGCTCATGGGGTGGTTCCGGCGGGTGAAGGCGGTGGTTTGACCGGCAACGGGGGTGCGGGAGGCAACAGAGATGAGCGACTCCAAAGCCGTGAGACGCGGTTGGCGCATGGGCGCGGGCTGGGCGGTCGTGGCGGCGCTGGCCTTGGCGGCGGGCCTGGCCGCGGCCAAGCCCGACAGCGTGGCCGGGTCCATCATCGAGCTCTGGCCCCTGGTCAAGACGCCTCTGCCTCCGGGGTTGAAAGCGGTCCAGCTTGACCCCAAGAGCGCGGCGCTGCTGATTCTGGATATCGAGAAGGCGACCACGGCCAACGGCCGCCGGCCGCGCGCCGTGGCGGTTGCGCCGGCGTTGGGCAAGCTGCTGGCCCAGGCGCGGCGGGCAGGCATGCATGTGCTGCACAGCACCGTGCCCGGCGCCGCCAGCGATGACATCCTTTCCGAGGTCAAGCCCCTGCCCGGGGAGCCGGTTGTCGCATCCAGCGTGGACAAGTTCTACAATACGGACATCGAGAAGCTGCTGCGCGCGCGCGGCGTGGCCAAGGTCCTGATCGTGGGGACCGCGGCCGAGGGCGCGGTGCTGCATACGTCCATCAGCGCGGCCATGCGCGGGTTCGACGTGGTCGTGCCCGTGGACGGGATGCCGTCGTCGTCGCTCTACGCCGAGCAGTACACGGCGTGGCACTTGCAGAACTCGCCCGGCGCGTGGCGGCGGGTGACGCTGACGCGGCTGGACATGATTCGCTTCGCGCAGTGAGCAAGGTCTGCCCAGGCTGGAGGCCACTTTGGCGAGATCGGCGGAGGCTGGGGTCTTTGACGTGGAGGCGCTGCGGCGGGAGTTGGAGACCCAGCCGCCGGCGCCGGTGTACGTCTTCGCCGGAGGCGAATCGCTCTTTCGGCGCGAGGGCCGCGCGCTGCTGCGCGAGAAGATGTTCCCCTCCGGCGACGCGGGCCTGGGCGTCATCGAGTACGAAGACCCGCCCGACAGCCGCGAGGTGCTGGGCGACCTGAAAGGCGGCGGGCTCTTCTCGTCCCGCCGGCTGGTGCTGGTGGACCCGGCCGACCGGCTGGTGGAGACCAAGGCCGAGGCGCTGGCGCGCTACGCGGCGTCGCCGGCCGAGGGCGCGTGCCTGGCGCTTTTCGTCCAGGAGTGGCGGCCCAAAGGGGAACTGGCCAAGGCGCCCAACGTGCGCAGCGTGTCGTGCGCCGGGCCGGACAAGCGCGCGCTGCCGGGCTGGCTGGCCATGAGAGCCAAGCGCTACGGCAAGCGGCTGGACACAGGCGTGGGGCTGCTCATCATCGAGACCGCGGGCGAGGACCTGGACACGCTGGACCGGCACCTGCAGAACCTGGCCGCCTACCTGGGCGACAAGCCCAATATCTCTTCCGAGGACGTGGCCAGCCTGGTGGGCGGCGACCCGCAGCGCGCCGTGTGGGAGCTGGTGGCCGCGGTGGTGGAGGGCAGCGCGGCCAAGGCGTTGTCGCTGCTCAAGCTGATGGAGCGCCACGGCGTGGAGCCGCTCATGGTGATCGGCGCGCTGGCCGCGGAGTTTTCGCGGTTGTGGCGGCTCAAGCGCATGATGCGCGACGGCAAGACCGACGAGGAGATCCTGGCGGTCCTGGGGCGGCAGTTCCAGTTCCGGCTCAAACACCTCAAGCAGCGCGCGGAGCAGATTGCGCCGCGCCGGCTGCTCGCCGCGCACAAAACGCTGGCGGATTACGACCTGGCGGCCAAGACGGGCGGACTGCCTGAGGAGCTGCTGCTGGAGGTTCTGGCCCTGAAGCTGTGCGGCGGGGCTGGTTGAGGGACCGCTCGAAACGGTTGCGCGGCGGCCCCGGACGCCGCGTCGCGGGTATCCTGCCCCTGTTTCAAGGGGGGCGGCAAGGGATGAGACGGCATGAGCGATCAGACTGTGTTCGAGGCGTACTTCAAAGAGCTGCACGCCGTTGCCCAGCAAGGCGACGCGCGGGAGGAGAGCTTCTACCCCGCCCTGGCCGATATGCTCAAGACGGTTGCTGACGCGACCGGGCGCATGCACGTTCACGTGACCACGCTCCCGAAACCCGCTGACGCCGGGAACCCCGACTTCCGCCTCTGGAACGGCGCCGACAGAATTGTGGGCTACATCGAGGCGAAGAAACCGGCGGAAGAACGGCTTGACGTCATCGAGGAGTCAGAGCAACTCAAGCGCTACCGCGCGACGTTCCCGAACCTTATCCTTACCAACTTTTTCGAGTTCCGCCTCTATCGCAACGGCGAACGGATACAAACGGTCCAGGCCGCCCGGCCTTTTGTGCTGACCCGTCTGCGGACGCCCCCGGTCGTCGAGAAATCGGACGACCTCCGCGCGCTGCTCGACCGCTTTCTCGATTTCTCGCTCCCGAAGACGTTCACGGCGGCGTCGCTGGCCGAGGAACTGGCGAAGCGAACCCGCTTCCTGCGCGACGTGATCGGACAACAACTCGCGCTGGAGAAGGCCGCGCCGGGCGTGCTGACAGGCTTTTTCGAGGCATTCCAGACCTACCTGATCGGCACGCTGACTCCCGAAGACTTCGCCGACCTTTTCGCGCAGACCATCACCTACGGTCTTTTCGCCGCCCGCACCCGGGCCGGAGCCGGTTTCAGCCGCCGCGCCGCCTTCGACAGCATCCCGCACACCATCGGCGTCTTGCGCGACCTCTTTCGCTTCGTCTCCTTTGGGGACCTGCCCGAACAACTGGCCTGGTGCGTGGACGACATCGCCGAAACGCTGGCCGTGGCCGACGCCCCCGGCATCCTCGACCGGTATTACCGCGATGGCAAAGGCAGCGACCCCATTGTCCACTTCTACGAGACCTTCCTGGCCCATTACGATCCGGCCGAGCGCGAACGGCGCGGCGTCTACTACACGCCCGAACCGGTCGTCGGCTATATCGTCCGCTCGCTGCACGGCATCCTTAAGACCGATTTCGGCAAGCGCGACGGTCTTGCCTCCGAAGGCGTGACCCTGCTCGACCCGGCCGCCGGGACCATGACCTTCATCGCCCGCGCCGCGGAGCTGGCCGTGGCCGAGTTTGAGGCCAAGTACGGCAAAGGCGGACGCGCCGATTTCATCCGCAACCATATCCTCAGGAACTTCTATGCGTTCGAGCTGATGATGGCGCCCTACGCGGTCGGCCATCTCAAGATGAGTTTCTTTCTCGAAGAACTCGGCCACCGCCTGGCCGATGACGAGCGTGTCCCCTTCTACCTCACCAACACCCTCGACAACGAAGAACTGGGGCAAAGCCTCCTTCCCGGGTTCTCGGCCCTTGCCGAGGAATCCCGGCTGGCCTGCGCCGTGAAGAAGAAGACGCCCATCCTCGTCATTCTCGGCAACCCGCCGTATTCCGGCATCTCCTCGAACATGGGAGAATGGATCACCGGATTGATCGAAGACTACAAGTACGTCAACGGCAAGCACTTTGGCGAGAAAAAGCATTGGCTGCAAGACGACTACGTCAAGTTCCTGCGCTTCGCCCAGTGGAAAGTCGAGAAAGCGGGACGCGGCGTTGTCGGCATGATCACCAATCACGGCTACCTCGACAACCCGACTTTCCGCGGGATGAGACAGAGTCTGATGCGCACCTTTGACGACATCTACGTTCTTGATCTGCACGGCAATTCGCTCAAGAAGGAGACCTGTCCCGACGGCAGCCCGGACAAGAACGTCTTCGACATCCGCCAAGGCGTCGCTATCGCCTTCTTCGTAAAACGCGGTGGCAAGACCAAGGCTGACGCCGTCGTCCGTCACGCGGAACTCTACGGCACGCGCGACTCCAAGTACGCCTGGCTGAACAAACACGACCAGAAGAGGACCCGCTGGCAGGAACTATCACCCAGGGCGCCGTTCCACTTCTTCGTCCCGCGCAGACACAAAGGGGCCGGCCGGTACGAGTCGTTTGCGCCGGTTAGCGAGGTCTTTCCCGTTAACGTCACCGGCATTGTGACTGCGCGGGATAGTTTCGTCCTGGACCCTAACAAGAACGTTTTGCTTCGCCGAATTGCGCAGTTTCGCGACTTGAGCCTGACGGATGCGTTCGTGCGTCAAGCGTACGGACTCAAGGACACTCGCGGATGGAAATTGGCGGAGAGGCGAAAGGATCTGGCCAATTTGGAGGACTGGCGTGACTTCGTTGTGCCGTGTCTCTGCCGTCCTTTCGACATCCGCCATCTCTACTATCATCCTTACATGGTTGACTGGGGCCGCCCCGAAGTCATGCGGCATATGCTGGCGGGGGAGAATGTGGCGCTGGTCACGCCGAAAAGGGTTGAACTGAAAGGCGCATGGCAACACGCCTTTGTTACCAACGCTCTTTCGGACCATGTGGCGGTTTCCCTCAAAACGATCGACTATCACTTCCCCCTCTACTTGCGCCCGGAATCCCCGGAAGCCGCCAAGTCGAAGAAGGCCCGAAGCCACCTGACGGTCATGATGCTCTTCGAGCCCCAAGCCCACTACGGCGCGAAAAGGCCGAACTTGAACCCGGATATCGTGGCCGCGTTGACGGCCGCCTACAGAAAGGCCCCCGCGCCGGAGGACATCTTCCACTACGTTTACGCCGTGCTTTACGCGCCCGCCTACCGGACCAAGTACGCCGAGTTCCTGAAGATGGACTTCCCGCGCATTCCTTTCACCTCGGACGCCAAGTTGTTCAAGAAGCTGGCCGCTCTGGGCGAGAAGCTGGTGGCCTTGCACCTGCTCAAGTCGCCTGAACTCGACCCGCCTGCCTGCCGGTTCGAGGGCGAGGGCGATAACCGCGTGGAGAAGGATCGCAAGAGCGGTCTGCGCTACGACGCCGCGACTGAACGCGTCTATATCAACGGGGAGCAACACTTCGCGCCCGTGCCGGAAGCTGTCTGGACGTATCAGGTCGGCGGTTACCAAGTTTGCGAGAAATGGCTGAAAGACCGGAAGGAGCGCCGGCTCGAACTCGATGACATTCGCGCCTACTGCCGCATCGTAACCGCGCTTGCGCGGACCATCGAATTGCAAAAGGACATAGACGGCCTCTACCCGGAGGCGGAGAAGGAAACCATTTCCACGCGGTGCACAGAGGCCGAAACCGGCCAGGAGGAGAATTGATGGCGGCCAAGGCGAAGAAGGCGGATGTCCGGGCGTTCTCGACCACGGTGTTGCCGGAAATGCCTCGCTACACGGATCAGCGGCTGACGCGGACGCGGTTCAATGATTTCGCGGTGGCCGCGCCCGAGCCGGCCACGCGCCAGGAGTGGGACGCGCGCGCGGCGTGGGTGAGGCGGCGCATGTTGCTGGCGGCCGGGCTGATGCCCTGGCCGGAAAAGACGCCGCTCAACGCGCGGGTGTGGGGCGAGTTCGAGCACGAGGGCTGCCTGGTGGCCAAGGCCCAGTTCGAGAGCGTGCCTGGCTTCCTGGTCACCGGCAACCTCTACACGCCGCTCAAGCCCAAGGGCAAGGCGCCGGCGGTGCTGTGTCCGCACGGCCACTGGCCCAACGGCCGCGTGCACCAGGACGACCTCGGCTCCATCCCCAACCGCTGCGTCATGCTGGCGCAGCTGGGGTGCGTGGTGTTCGCCTATGACATGGTGGGCTATAACGACAGCCGCCAGGTGACGCACCGCTGGCCGTTGTCCATCCTGCGCCCGGCGGCGCTGCATGGCCTCAGCCCCTTTGGCTTGCAGGTGTGGAACAGCGTGCGCGCCGTGGACTTTGTCAGCGGCCTGCCGGGCGTGGACGCCAGGCGCATCGGTTGCACCGGCGCCTCGGGCGGCGGCACGCAGACGTGGGCGCTGGCGCTGGCCGACGAGCGCGTCACCGTGGCCGCGCCGGTGTGCATGTTGTCGTGCCACTACCAGGGCGGGTGCGTGTGCGAGAACGGGCCGCTCCAGCGCATCGGCGGCTGCTCGTCGTTCGAGATGGTGGCGGCGCTGGCGCCCAGGCCGGTGTTCCTGCCGTCCGTGACACAAGACTGGACCAACCTCAATCCCCAATACGAACTGCCGAAGCT
>CAYYEE010000115.1:0-10640 GCA_964470775.1 uncultured Planctomycetota bacterium
CCGCTGTTCTGACGGCGTGATCGTCAGTTCCGAGCAATGCAGGGAGTTCATCTGCCGGCGTCATTCCGTTCCGGTCCAGCGCATCGCGGTCATCCATCAGGCCGCGCCCGAAGCCTATCTTCAGACGCCCGCGCCTCCCATGTCCAGGGATCGGTTGGCGCGTTTGCTCTATGTCGGGCATCTGGCCTTCTTCAAAGGCGTTCACGTTGTCGCTCGTGTTGTGGACGAGTTGCTGGCCGATCACCCGGAGATGCAGTTCTCGTGGGTTTGTGACGTCCGCCAGCACGCCGAGGCGCTGGGCATGCTCGGGCCCGGCGTCCGCTCTCGCGCGCGCATGATTCCGTGGCGCGACCAGAGCGACTTGATGCGTGTCTATGACGAACACGGCGTGTTTCTCGCCACGCCTTTCCTGGGAGGCTTTTTCAAGGCGTTCTTGGAGGCCATGTCCCGGGGGATGTGCGTCGTCGGCCACAGGTCCTGTGGCATGCGGGACCTTATCCGCGACAAGGAGAACGGGATGCTCGTGGACATTGGCGCCGCCCATGACATGGCTCAAGCCGCGGCGTGGCTGGCCGCGCGCCCCGACCAGGCCGTCCGCATGTCCACCGCGGCCCGTGAGTGCGCTTTGCAGTTCTCGTGGGATCGCGTCGGCCGCGAGACCGCGGCGTTCTACGAGAGATTACTCGACATGAAGCGAGGCGCGCGGGCGTGACATCGGGTTTGCCGCCACAGGCCGCCCCGCCCCAGCGCCATCCGTCCCGCGCGCCCGTCACGGTCGCCATTCCCACCTTTGGCCGCGACGAGGTCCTGACGGAGACCATCCGCCAGTTGCTGGATCAACGACCCGCGGCCGCGGAGATACTGGTGATAGATCAGACGCCGCGCCACGAAGATGGCGCGGAGAGGCGCCTGGCGGCGTGGCATGAGCAGGGCGCCATCCGCTGGCTGCGGATCGAACGTCCCAGCGTCACCAGCGCCATGAACCGTGCCCTCCTCGAAGCGGCCAATCCTCTGGTTCTTTTTGTGGACGACGACATCATCCCCGCGTCTGGGCTTGTGGCCGCGCATGTGGCGGCCATGTCAGAGTCTGAGGAAGTCTGGGCTGTGACCGGGCAGGTCTTGCAGCCGGGCGAGGAGCCCGCGTCCGCGCCGGCCCGGCGCGAGGCGCGGGGGTTGCGGGCGGACTTGGACTTCCCTTTCTGGTCCACGGCGCGGGCGCCGGCGCGCAACGTTATGGCCGGCAATCTTTGCGTACGGCGCGACAGGGCGCTGGCCGTCGGCGGCTTTGATGAGAACTATAAGGGCGTGGCCTATCGCTTCGAGACGGACTTTGCGCGGCGCGTGTGGCAAGCGGGCGGCCGCATTCTTTTCGAGCCCGCGGCCAGCATCCGCCATCTGCGGGCGGGGCGCGGGGGGACGCGCCGGTTCGGCAATCACCTCTCCTCTCCTTCCCCCGCGCATGGCGTGGGCGACTACTACTTCGCCCTTCGCCACGGCGCGCCGCTGGAGGCGCTGGCCTATGTTCTGCGCCGCCCCTTCCGCGAGGTGCGCACCCGATTTCACCTCACGCATCCCTGGTTCATCCCTGTAAAGCTGCTTGGAGAGGCGATGGCCCTGGCGTGGGGGCTTGGTCTGTGGGCAAGGGGGCCGGCGTTGCTGAGCGCTGGGAAGGGCAGCCGATGAGCGTTCGCATGGCCGCGGTGGTGTCGCACCCCATCCAGCACTTCGCGCCCATGTTCCGCGACCTGGCCAAGACGCCCGGTTTGGACCTGCGGGTCTTCTACTGTTGCGAGTGGGGCTCCAAGACTTACCGCGATCCGGGTTTCGGACGGGATGTGGCGTGGGACGTGCCTTTGCTCGATGGTTACGAGCACGAGTTCCTCCCCATCGCGCGGCCGCCCCGGTCCCTGGGTTTCCGGGATGTGGACAACCCGGCCGTGGGTGAGCGGCTCTCGGCGTTTGAGCCCGCCGCGGTGTGGATCCACGGCTATGGACACCGCACGTCGTGGCGTGTTTGGAAGTGGGCGCGGGGGCGGGCCAAGACCTTGTTCTTTGGCGATTCGGAGCTGCTGCATCCGCGCGGTCTGGCCGCGCGCGCGCTGAAACGCGTCGTTCTGCCCTTTTTCTACAGCCGCATTGACGCCTTCATCACCATCGGTGACAACAACGAGGCCTATTACCGCCACTACGGCGTGCCCAACTGCAAGCTCTTTCGGGGCGCATTTCCCGTGGACATCGCGCGGTTCAGGCGTGTCGTGGAGGCGATGACTCCGGATGACCGGGCCCGCGTGCGCGCGCGTTTTGGCCTTGACGCGCAGGCGTTTGTTGTCTTGTTCGTGGGCAAGTTCATCTCCATCAAGCGTCCGCTGGACCTTGTCGAGGCGATGGCCCGGCTCAAGGCGCGGGGCATAAAGGCTCAAGCGCTGTTTGTGGGCGCCGGCGAAATGGAAGAAGCGATCCGTTCGCGCATCACGGCGCTGGGTCTGGAGCAGGAAGCGCGGCTGGCGGGCTTTGCGAATCAGGCGGCCATGCCGGAGACGCTCCGCGCGGGCGACGCGCTGGCGATGTGTTCGGAGGTGGACCCTCATCCTCTGGCGGTGACGGAGAGCATGGCCGCGGGCAACGCCGTGGTGGCCTCGGACCGGGTGGGATGTGTGGGACCCACGGACGCGGCGCGGCCAGGGGTCAACGCGCTGGTTTATCCCTGTGGCGACGTGGCGGCGCTGGCCGCGAAGCTCGAGAGGCTGGCAGGGGACACCGCTCTGTTGCGGTCCATGTCCGCCGCGTCCGAGAGGCTGTGCTGGAGCCAGGATACGAGCGTGGCGGTGGCCGCGGTGGTGAAGGCGCTGGCCAGCCTGGGTTTGGGATTGTCGAACAGAGGCGCTGAGTAACCTTGGTTCTATACGCCTTCCTCGCGTTGGTCGCCGCTGGGACGCTGGCCACTCTGGCCGACTGGCGCGCGGGCATCTACTGGATGATCGTCATCGGGACGCTTCAGGATCCTGCCCGCAAAATGGTTCCTGGCGCTCCGGTGTACTTCGTTCTGTCCACGGCGCCGCTGTGGTGCGCCATGATCCTCGGCGCGGTGGGCGCCCGTCCTGGCGCCGTCGCCGTCTTCCGCCGCGGCTTTCCGCGTTTGAACCGGGCGTTCGGGGCGTTCCTGCTCATGCTTCTTCCCAGCGCGGCCATCTCGTTCTTCTACGGCGAGGGTTCCTGGAAGGTGGCGCTGCTGGGCGCGTTCTTCTACATGACGCCGATCCTTGGCTTCCAGCTGGGCTACAGCCTGCCGCGGCGAGAGAGCGACCTGGCCAACATCGCGCGGTTCTACTGTCTTGTCACGGCGCTGGCGCTTTCCGGGATTCTTTTGGAGCAGGAGCGCGTCTTCCCGGGTTGGGCCGCCTTGGGCACCGGGGTTCTGGGGACGCGCTGGATTCGCTACATTCCCGGCGTGCAGGTCGAGATGTTGTCGGGCTTCTACAGGAGCCCTGACATCATGGGATGGCACGCGACGACCGTGGCCTTGCTCGGCGGCGCCATGGCCTTGGCCGCGCGGGGGGCGCGGCGGCTGTTCTGGGTCTGCGTCTGCGGCTGGGCCGGACTGGGGCTGATGGTCTGCGGGCGCCGCAAAATGGTCTACATGATTCCCTTCTGCGTAGCCATTGTGCTGTGGCTGCAGTGGCGCTCTCGCCACGGCGGCCGCCGGGTGGCCGCGGGTCTGGTGACGCTCGCGGCCGTCGTTCTGGTCGCGGCCTTTGTCCTTGGCCAGGCTGGCATCGGGCAGGAGTACAATGTCTACTACCTGTCCACGCTGGGGGATGTGGTGGAGCGCACGTATGAACACGGGTACATGGCCACGGTCTACACGATTGTGAATCAGGCCGGGTTCTTCGGCGTCGGGTTGGGCACGACTCAGTTGGGCGCGCGGTTTCTTGACGCGGAAAAGCCTCGGGTGTGGCAAGAGGGGGGCGCTTCCAAGCTTGCCGCGGAGGTGGGGGTGTTCGGGCTGATCGCTTTCGCCATGCTGGGGCTTGCTATCGGCCGCGAGTTGCTGCGTCTTCTGCAGGACCTGCCGATGCGCCGGCCCGGCGACTACCTGGCCTCGGTTCTCGGCGCCGCGTTCCTGGCCAACGCGTTGAGCTTCATCGTGTCCGGCCATGTCTACAACGACCCGTACATCAACAGCTTTTTCTCTTTGCTTGGAGGGCTGGCCTTGAGCTGGCGCCGCTTCAACGTCACGGAGGAGCCGTAGGGGTGGGCGCGAATCGCGGACCCGCTGCCGCCCGCGGCGCTGGAGCCAGGCGTCTGATGCCGGGGGGGGCATGCCAGCCGCTGCGCGTGGGCCTGGTCTCCACGGCGCCGGAGGACGGCGTGGGCAGCATGTCTCTCTACGCCCGCCTGGTCTCGCTGGCCCTTGACCGCGCGGCCGGCGTCGAGGCGGCGCCGATCCGCCTCGCGACGGGGCCGCGGTTCCTGCGTCCGGGGCCGAAGGCGTTGGGGGGGCGGCTGGGCCATGTCTCCAAGGCCATCGGCGCCGTCAGGTCCTTCTTTGGCCCGCGTGTTGACCTGTATCACATTCTAGACGGTAGCCACGCTTACGTTGCTCCGCTGCTGCCTCGCAAGCCCCTGGTGGTGACGTGCCACGACCTGATCCCGCTTCTTCAACTGGAGGGGCGGCTGGGGGGGGCGCCGCCATCGCGTCTGGGCGCGTGGCTGGTCCGGCGCAGCGCGGCCGCGTTGCGCCGCGCGCACGCGGTGGTGGCTGTCAGCGAAAGATCGCGACGCGACGCAGCGGAGGTGGCGGGGGCGCCCGTGGCGAGGCTGGCGGTGGCGCACAACCCCGCGCCGCCGCGTCTTGTCGAGTGGGCCGCGGCCCAGGGCCGGCTGGCTTGGCCCCAACGGCGCCAGGCGGAACCCTACGTCCTGCACGTGGGCAACGATGCCTTTTACAAGAACCGCCCGGTTGTGTTGCGGGTCTTTGCCCGTCTGGCGGCGGCGCCGGAGCTGCGTCTCAAGATGGCGGGCGCCCCGCCCGAAGACGGCTTGCGCGGCCTCTGCGCCGGCCTGGGCGTGGCGGGCAGGGTGGATTTCATCCCCTCGCCGTCGGAAGAGCAGTTGTGGCGGCTCTATCGCGGCGCGGCGCTCTTCCTGTTCCCCAGTCTCTACGAGGGCTTTGGCTGGCCTCCGCTGGAGGCCATGCTGCTGGATTGCCCGGTGGTGTGCTCCAACGCGGCGTCTTTGCCCGAGGTCGCGGGCGGGGCGGCGCTTATGGCGGCGCCTGACGACGTGGACGCATTGGCCCGGTTGTGCCGTCGTGTTCTTGACGACGCTGGTGTGGCCGGCGCTCTCATCGAGGCGGGCCGCCGCCAGGCGGCCCGGTTCACGATGGAGCGGTTCGCGGCGGGCCTGCTGGCCGCTTACGAGATGGCCCTGGGCCGGCCGCGGGGCTCTCTGGGCGGGGCTGTGGAGGCGGTGGCGTGAAGGTCCTTGTCAACGCTCTGTCGGCCACCAATCTCAGCGGACGCCAGGCGCTGCTGGGTCATCTCTCGCGGCTGGCGCGATGGACCGCGGGCGAGCACGTGTTCGTCGTCCTTTACCACGCGGCCAACCGCGACCTGGTCCGCGACCTCGGCTCTAACGTGTCCTGGGCCGAGGCGCCGGCGGCCGCGTCGCACTGGACCTTTCGCTCCTTGTGGGAGCGGACGCGTCTGCCTGGACTGGCGAGGCGTCTGCGGGCGGAGCTCTATTTCACGCCCTCGGGCGTGGTGACGGGGGGGCTGGACATTCCCCAGGTTTCCATGGCGCTTAACCCCTGGTGCTTCGTCAGGCGCGTCCACCGGGGCGCGGGAGAGCGGCTCAAGGCGCGGTTGCAGCGTTTTGCGTATCGCCAGGCCGTGCGCAAGGCCGCCATGATGGCCTATGCCTCGCGTTACTTGCAGGACGCCTACCGGGCCAACGCCGGGGTCAGGGAGCGCGCGGCCGAGGTCGTCTATCCGGCCCTGGACGATGAGACCGCCGAGGCCGTCGCTTCACCACGAACGAGGCCGCCACGCGAGAAGCGCAGAATCGTCTGCGTCTCGCGCATGGCGTGGCACAAAGGCGTGGAGACCGTGGTGGAGGCGGTGGACATCCTGCGCCGGGAGCATGGCATCGAGGCTGAGTTGCGGCTGGTGGGAGGGTGGGCCAGCGCGGATTATGAGCGCTTCATCCGCGGCCGGGTTGAGCGGCTGGGCCTTTCGGGCGCCGTGGCGTTCGACGGCCACGTCACGCGCCAGCAGCTTTTGGAGAGCTATGCGCGCGCGAGGGTCTTCTGCCTCATGAGTTGGTGCGAGTCGTTCGGCATACCGTCGGTTGAGGCGCAGGCGCTGGGTCTGCCGGTGGTGGTTTCCAACTGCTGCGCCATGCCGGAGGTCTGCGGCGAGGGCGGGCTGTACCCCGAGCCGGGCGACGCGGCGGGGACGGCGCGGGCTCTGGCCGCTCTGTTGGGCGACGAGGGCGAATGGCGGCGGCGGTCCGAGGCCGCGTTGGCGAACGCGGCCCGTTTTCGGTATGACATCACGTCGCGGCCGTTGATGCGCATGTTTGAAAGGGCACGCCCATGACAGAGCCTTGCGAGAGCCGGCGCCAGCGGATCAGCGTGACGCCCGCCGAATGCCCCAGCGCGCATGGCTGGCGCAACAAGCTGGGCCGGGCGGCGTGGGGCGTGGTGTGGCGGCTGCTCTTCCGGCCCAGCCCGCGTCTGCTGCTGGCGTGGAGGCGGTTTTTGCTGCGGCTCTTTGGGGCCAAGGTGGGGCGGGGGGCGAAGGTTATGCCCTCGGTCCGCGTGTGGGCGCCGTGGAATCTTGAGCTGGGCGAGTACGCGTGCCTTTCTCACGACGTGGACTGCTACTGCGTGGCGCCCATTCGCGTGGGCGCCCACGCCACGGTGTCGCAGTACTCCTTTCTGTGCACAGCCTCGCACGATATTGAGGATCCACACATGCGCCTGATCACCGCGCCCATCGCGATCGGCGATGGCGCGTGGGTGTGCGCGGACGTGTTCGTGGCGCCGGGCGTCACCATTGGCGAGGGCGCCGTGGCCGGGGCGCGGTCCAGCGTGTTCAGCGACCTGCCGGCGTGGAAGGTGTGCGTGGGTTCGCCGGCAAGGCCGGTGCGCGAGAGACGCTTGCGTTCGCCGGCGGCTTCGGTCCTTTTGGGACCGGACAGGGAGACGCCCTCCGGCGCGTCGTGAGACGGCGCAAGGCCAGAACGGCAGGGAGACATGGTTCACTGGCTCTACCGAAAGCTCGTGCCGGAGGCGTGGAAGACGTCGCGGGTGGTGTCCGCGTTCAAGAGGCTCTACTACCGCCTGGCGCCCCACGACATGACCTATGATGACCGGTTTTACGCGGAGGTGGCCGGCCCGGCGGGGGAGCGGGCGGCGCCGGTGATGGCGTCGAGCCTTCGGCGGGCGTTCAACCCATCGAGTGTGCTGGACGTTGGGTGCGGCGCGGGAGCTCTCTTGGACGGGCTCAGGGCGCTTGGCGTCCGTGTGACGGGCCTGGAGAAGGCGCGGAGCGCAATCGCCGCGTGCGAGCGCCGAGGGCTCAGCGCCATCCGGTTTGACGTGACGCGGGACTGCCTGCCTCCGGGCTGCAAGGCCGACGTTTGCTGTTGCTTCGAGGTGGCCGAGCACGTGCCGGCCCGGCATGCCCCCCGCCTGGTGGCGCTGCTTGCGGAGGCTTCCCCTGTCGTGGTCTTCTCTGCGGCGCCTCCGGGCCAAGGCGGCACAGACCACGTCAACGAGCGGCCAGCCGAGTACTGGGCAGACCTCTTTCGCGCACATGGCTTCGCGCCCGACGCGTCCATGACCCGCGAGTTGCGGGACGAGTGGGCGTCAAGCGGGGTGGTGGCCGCGTGGTACTGGAGGAGCGTCGTGGTCTTTCGGCGCGCCTGCGGCCCGGCGGGGGGCAAGGCGCCATGAGCGTTTCCGTCCTGATCTGCGTCCGCGACCGTCAGGACTTCATGGCCTTTGCGCTGGACAAGCTGGCCACGCAGCTTCGGCCCGGCGACCAGCTCGTTCTGGTTGACGATGGCTCCGGCCCCGAGGCGGCCGAGTTCTACCGGCGCTGCGCCGTCCCGTGCGAGAAGCTGCTGATCCGGCACGAATCGTCCAGGGGCTATTGCGAATCAAGGAATGAGGGCATTCTGGCGGCTCGGCACGAATGCGTGGTTCAGCTCGACAGTGACGCGTGGCTTGCCGACGAGGGCGCCTTTGCCGCGTTCGAGGACGCGCTGTCCCGATTTCCCAGGGCCGGGGCCCTGGCTTTGCCTGTGCACTATCACTACGCCAAGGCGCCGCGGGAGTGCGGTTCGCTGGCGAGGCGGTGGATTCTGCCGGACGGGGCGGTGGAATCGTCTTTCATGGGCTGCGGCGCCGTTCTGCGGCGTTCGGCGGTCATTGAAGCGGGCCTCTACCCGGCGTATGTCCGCTATGGAGGTGATGAGGACATCCTCTCCGCGCGGCTGTTCCGTCGCGGGCATGAGGTCAGGATGTTCCGCCGGGCGCGGGTCATCCACGGACATGAGGTCCTGTCCCTGGCGGCCGCGTACGTCGCCTCGCGTGAACAGAGCCGCGTCGTCGAGATGGCCGGGAGCTACCTCTGCATGGCTTGGGAGAGTCTCGCCTGGCCTCTCTCGCGGCTTTATCAGGGCTGGGTCCTCATCAAGGCGGCGCGCAAGGGCCTCCCTCTGCGAAGCGTGATCCAGGACTACCGGATCAAGCGAAGCGGCCTGGACGCGCGAAGACACGGCATGACCTTGCCGCGGTCCTTCGTGTGGGTTCTGAGGCTTGCCCGCGTGCGTCTGTCCTGCGCTTGGCGCTATTGGTTCAGGCCAGAAGGCCAGCGCGTGAAGTGAACGACCAGCGTTTCCCTGTTTATTCTCGTCGAGGCGTCCATGCCTGAAGGTATGTTCTCCATCACCCTGGCCGCGGGGGCGTGTTCGCGGATGCCGGCTGACATGCGGCCCAAGGCTTGCTGCAAGGTCGGGGGCGCCATGGTCATCGAGCGCGCCTTGGCGGCTTACGAGTCGGCGGGCATTCGCCGGCACATGATCGTCGTCGGCGCCATGGCCGAGCAGGTCATGGCCGGGGTGGCGGCTTCGGGACGCGTGGCGCTCTTCGCCTTCCAGCCTTCGCCCAAAGGCACGGGCGACGCGGTGCTCTGCGCGCTGGACGCTTTGCGTCTGGCCGGGCCGCCGCGCGACGTGCTTATCTGCGCCGGGGACAAGCTCATCGCGCCGCACGTTCTGCGCGGGCTGGTGGAAGCGCACGAACAGGACGGCGCTGATTTTTCCTTTGTGGCCGGCGCCGTGGCCGCGGGCGAGGACGCGGGCCGCGTGGTCGTGCGCGAGGTGCGGCCCGTGGCCATCGTCGAGTCGGCCGACATCCGGCTGCGCCTGCTGGCGGGGCGGTTGCGCGCGCTGGCGGCTTCCGCGCGTTGCTGCCCGGCGGCGCGGCTGCGCGAGGCGGCGGCCGCTTCTTTCGGCGACACGGCGAAGCTGTCCAGGCGGCTGCCTGGGCTGGCCGCGCTTCTGGCGCGCGATGACGATATTCCGGGGGATGACGTGCTGGCCGCCCTGCAAGGCGTGGAGGACGGGTTCGCGCTGCCTTCGGGATGGCTGCCGGCCGAGGAGGCGGGCCGTCTCGCCTTGGGCAACCACAGCATCTATCTGGGCCGCTACGACCTCATCCGCCAGGCCGTGGAAGAGCTCCGCGCGGACACGGCGCAGGGCGAGCGTTACTTCACGGATATCGTGAGCATGATGTCGGCCGGGGGGCGGCGCCTCTGCGTGTACACCGCGGCGGGCGCGGAGGATGTGATGGGGTTCAACACCGCGGCGGAGCTGGAGCGCGTGCGCCGCGCTTGGGCGGGGAAGGGGCTGGGCGAGAGGCGGCTTCCGCCCTTGCGGCAGTGGGAGGCGTTCTTGGCGCAACGCGAGCCCGGAGGCGTCATGCGCCAGGCAGTGGCGGGGCTGGCCGAGCGGATCGGCGGCGGCCGGCCATGTTTGCTGGCGCGTTCGCCCGGCCGCATCAATCTGATGGGCCGCCATATTGACCACCAGGGCGGCGTGTGCAACCTGATGGCCATTGACCGCGAGATCTGCATCGCGGCCTCGCCGCGCGAGGACGGCCTCGTGCGGCTGTGGAACGCGGCGGGGTCGTATCCCGAGCGCTCGTTCACCTTTGCTGAGTTGTCGCGCGACTTTGCGCAGGAGGACTGGCTGCGCACGCTGGAATCGCAGTTTATCCAGCGGCTGGTGACCAACACCGCGGGCGACTGGGGCAACTATGTCATGGGCGCGGCGCTGCGCTTGCAGCATCGTTTTCCCGGCCGGCCGCTGCGGGGCATGGACGCGTTTGTCACGGGGAACATTCCGCCGGGCGCGGGTCTGAGCTCGTCTTCCGCGCTGGTCGTGGCCTCGGCCGAGGCGTTGGTGGAGTTGAACGACCTGGACGTGGGCGTGACGGAGTTCGTGGACTTGTGCGGGGAAGGGGAGTGGTTCGTGGGCACGCGCGGGGGCAGCGCTGACCACGCGGCCATCAAGTTCGGCCGCGAAAACCAGGTCGTCAGCGTTTCCTTCTTTCCCTTCCGCATCCTCGA
>CAYYEE010000116.1:0-10635 GCA_964470775.1 uncultured Planctomycetota bacterium
CTCCTTCCACCAGGGAAAGCGGACAGTCTTGCATGCCGAGGACCGGACATTACTATCCGCGCTTGACACCCGCCGAAGTCACAAGCTCCCCTTGAGGGCGTCAAGCAGGCCGGACATGCCGGGCTTGTCCGCTTGGCGTCTCCGCGTTTATTGCTGTTGAAAAGGGGGAGGGGCTAAGCTATCATACCTAGTCATTCCCCCGCGGCAGGGGAAACAGAGACGGCATATCGCCGGGCGCCCAGGCGGCGCCCAGTTTTGAGGGGACTCTTGGAAGGAGACGCCCATGATCGGTGAGAAAATGCTCAAGGCGTTGAACAAGCAGATGAACATCGAGAGCTACAACGCGTATCTGTATCTCTCCATGTCCGCCTACTACGAGTCCATCAACCTGTCCGGTTTCGCCCACTGGATGCATGTCCAGTTCAAGGAAGAGCAGGGCCACGCCAAGAAGATCTATGACCACATCAATGAGCGCATGGCGCGCATCACCGTGACGGGCATCGACGCTCCGCCCGTCGAATGGAAGTCGCCGCTGGACGCTTTTGAGGCGGCGTACAACCACGAGGTGAAGGTGTCGGGGATGATCGACGAACTGGTGGAGCTGGCCAAGAAGGAGAAGGACAACGCCGCGCTGCTCATGCTGCAGTGGTTCGTGAATGAGCAGGTGGAAGAGGAGAACAGCACGGGCTCGATCGTCGAGAAGCTGCGGATGATCGGCGACAACAAGGGCGCGCTGTTCATGCTGGACAGTGTGTTGGGCAAGCGCGAGTAAGCCGCCGGACGCGACGCACGCCAGAGGGGACGGACCCCCCGGTAGCGGGAGCCGTCCCCTCTTTTATTTTTGTGACCAGCCGGGATCGCCCATGGGCTGGCTCGTGTTAACGGCAGGGAGAGCGGGGAATGTGTGGGATTTTCGGGTACGTGGGGGGCCGCGCGAGCGGTTCAATGCTTCTGGAGAGTCTGCGGCGGCTGGAGTACCGGGGGTATGATTCTTGGGGCGTAGCGCTGGGGGGCGAGGGGCTTTGCGTGCGGCGCAAGGCGGGCCGGATTCCTTTAGCCGGGGCGGCGCTCTTTGATCCGCCGCTGGGGCCGGGTCCTTGGTGGGGGGGCATTGCGCACACGCGTTGGGCCACGCACGGCGCCCCTACCGCGGCCAACGCCCACCCGCACGTGGATTGCTCGGGCCAGATGGCGGTGGTCCACAACGGGATCATCGAGAACTATGCGGCGTTGCGCGTGGAGCTGGAGTCGCAGGGGCACCGCTTTCGCAGCGAGACGGACACCGAGGTCATCGCGCACCTGATCGAGGAGGTGCTAAAGACGGAGCCGGACTTCCACGCGGCGTTTCTGGGCGCGTTGAGACTGCTGGAGGGGACGTTCGGGGTGGCGGTGATCCGCGCGGACCGGCCGGGGCTGATCCTGGCGGCGCGGCGCGGCAGTCCGGTGGTGTTGGGCGTGGGCGAGCGCGAGATGATGGTGGCCAGCGACCCGGCGGCGCTGGTGGCGCACACGCGGCAGGTGGTGTATCTGGAGGACGGAGAAGCGGCGGCGCTTTGCGCGGAGGGGTTCGAGACGCTGAACCTGGACGCGGCGCCGATCCTGAAGCCGGTGCAGCGGATCGCGTATGACCTGCCGGCCATCGAGCGAGGCGGGTACGCGCATTTCATGCTCAAGGAGATCCACGAGCAGCCGGAGACGCTGCGCAACGCGCTGCGCGGCCGCGTGGACATGGAGAACGGCATGGCGCGGCTGGGCGGGGTGGACGCGAACGTGCTGCGCCAGACCCGGCGGTGCCACCTGCTGGGGTGCGGCACGTCGTGGCACGCGGCGCTGGTGGGCAAGTACCTGCTGGAGAACCTGGCGCGGCTGCCGGCGGAGGCGCACTACGCGGCGGAGTTCCGCTACGCGAACCCGTGCGTGGAGCCGGGCGACCTGGCCATCGCGATCAGCCAGTCGGGCGAGACGGCGGACACGCTGGCCGGCTTGCAGGAGGCCATGGCGCGCGGGGCGGCGGGGCTGGGCGTGTGCAACGTGGTGGGGTCGAGCATTGCGCGCGCGTGCAAGCAAGGCGTCTACATTCACGCGGGGCCGGAGATCGGGGTGGCGTCGACCAAAGCGTTCACGGGGCAGCTTGTGGCGCTGGCGCTGCTGTCCATCAACACGGGCCGGCTGCGCGGGCTGTCGCAGGCCGAGGGCGAGCGTTATCTGGCGGAGCTGGAGAGACTGCCCGGCCACGCGCAGAAGCTCTTGGACGCGGAGCCACAGATCAAGGAGATCGCGGAGGCGTTCCACGCCTGCCCGAACTTCCTCTACGTGGGCCGCCTGTACGAGTATCCCGTGGCGCTGGAGGGCGCGCTGAAGCTGAAGGAGATTTCGTACATCCATGCGGAGGGGATTCCGGCGGCGGAGTTGAAGCATGGGCCGATCGCGCTGGTAGACCCGGACATGCCGACGGTGGTGCTGGCGGCGCAGTCGGGGGTGCTGGCCAAGATGCGAGGCAACGTGCAGGAGATTCGCGCGCGCGGGGGACGGATCATCGCCGTGGCGCGCGAGGGCGACACGGAAACGCCCAAGCTGGCGGAGCAGACGATCTTTATCCCCCCCACTCTGGACTCGCTGGTTCCCATCCTGGCGGTCATTCCGCTGCAACTGCTGGCCTATCACATCGCGGTGAGGCGGGGCTGCGACGTGGACCGGCCGCGCAATCTGGCAAAGAGCGTGACGGTGGAGTAGGCTGGCGGCGGCGCAGGACGACAAGGACGGCAGGGACAAGAAGGACGCGGGTTCATGCGGCGGCGCGGAGCCATGGCCAGCAGCCTGTTGAAAATGTCGCGTCTGTTCCGGGGACACGTTGCGGTCCCGCCGTTGGCGGGCTGAGGCGCCATGTCCCCGCCGACGCGGTGTCTTTTTCAACGGGCCGCTAGACGTCGAGCGCTTGTCTACGCGGCGCTGGCCGCGGCGGCCGCTTCTGTGGTTGCGGCGGCGTGGCTGGGCCGGTGGGGCGCGCTGGCGGCTCTGGCGGGTCCCGCGGCTCTGGCGGGGGTGGTGTTCTGGCGGGCCGACGCGTGGGCGCGGTGGATGGCGGGCGGCGATGCGCCGCGGCGGGCGCGTGCGGCGCGGGCGGCGGTGGCGCTGCTGGCGTCGCTGACGATGCTGCCATCGCTGGGCGCGACGTCGCTGTTTGACCGCGACGAGGGCTATTACGCGCAGGCGAGCCGCGAGATGCTGCGCCGGGGCGACCCGTTCGTGCCCACCTTCGGCGGCAAGCCGTGGCTGGAGAAGCCTCCTCTTTCGTTCTGGCTGATGGCGTCGAGCATGGCGGTCTTGGGGGAGAATGAGTTCGCGGCGCGGCTGCCTTCAGCGCTGGCGGGGGCGGTGTGCGCGCTGATGGCGTTCGAGATGGGGCGGCGCATGTGGGGCTTGGCCGCGGGCGCGTGGGCGGGCGCGGCGCTGGCGGGGTCGCTGCTTTTTTCGGCGTCGTCGCGCTGCGCGCAGTTGGACACGCTGTTCGCGGCATGCGTGACGCTGTCGTGGATGGGGTTGTGGGACGTGACAGACGGCCGCGGGCGGCGCGGGCGTGTGTTGTTCCATTTGGGCTGGGGGCTGGCGATGCTGGCCAAGGGGCCGCTGGGCGCGGCGCTGGCGGCGGCGGGCGCGGCGGGGGTGATGGCGTGGTCGGGCGACTGGCGGCTGGTTCGGAGGCTTGGGGTGTTGCCGGGGGTTGCGCTGGGGCTGACGGTGTTCGGAGCGTGGGCGATTCCCGCGGCGTGGCTGACGGACGGCCAGGCGCTGATCGAGCTTGTGTGGCGGCGCAGTGCGGCGCCGGTGTTTGTCCGGCACAAAGGGCACGGCGGCCAGGGGGTGTTGGGGTATCTGGCGCTGCTCCCTTACTACCTGCCTGTGCTGGCGCTGGCGCTGGCGCCGTGGACGCCGTGGCTGGGGGTCGCGGCGAAAGCGGCGGCGGCGGGCGGGTGGAGGGCGCGACGGCCGGCGATGGTGTTCGGCTGGCTGGCGGGCCAGGGGTTGCTTCTGAGTCTCGCGGCCACCAAACTCCCCCACTACGTCATGCCCCTGCTGCCGCCGATGGCGGTGTTGCTGGGCGCGGGGCTGGCGGCCAAAGGCGCGCGGGCGGGATGGGCGCTGGCGGCGTTCACAGCGGCCGTGGCCGGCGTAGAGACGGTGTTGCGGTTCGGGCCTGCGGCGGCGTTGTTCCCGGAAGCGGCAAAGTTGTTCTTTCCGGCGACGGCGGGTTGCGCGGCGGCGCTGATTGCGGCGCGGCTGGGCCGGCCGGCCGGGGCGCCGGGGCGCATGGCCGCGGCGGCGCTGCTGGCGTGGGCGGCGGTCTGGCAGGCGGGGTTGCCGGCGGTGGAGGGCCGCAAGACGGCGCGCCTGGCGGCGGCTCTGATCCATGCCGCACAGCGGCCGTGCGAGGCCGTGGGGCTTGTGGGCTATCGCGAAGTGTCGGTGGCGTTCTATCTGGATTGCCCGGTTGTGGAACTGGAGAGCGGGGAGCCGCTCTGGGGGTTCATGTCACGCCGCGATGCGCTGGCGCTGATCGTGGCGGAGCGCAAGATGAGAGAGGTGATGCGCGCGCGCACGTTCTGCGGGGCGTGGACGCTCTATTGCGTTCCTCTGCCTGCGTCATGGGTGGCGGAGACGAACACGTGGGAGACGGTGACGATGCTGGGGCAGTCGGGCGCGCCGGCGCGGGGCAGGTAGCCCCCTTATCGCCTCACAGGCTTTCGAGGAACCGCGTGATGTCGTCGAAGGCTTCTCTCTGCTGGCGGCGGGTGAGGTCGTAGAGGAAGCCGTGTTCGGCGCGGGTGTAGACGCGGTGTTCGGCGCGGACGCCGAGGGCGCGGGCTTTGGCGATGAACTTGAGCGTGAGGTCGAGGGGGAACATGTGCTCGCATTCCGCTTCGAGGAAGAAGACGGGGCGCGAGCCGGGCCGCAGATGCTCGATGGGCGAGACGCGGCGGTAGAGCTCGGGCGCGGCGTCGTAGGGCTTGCCCACGATGTCTTGCATCGAGTCCCAGATGGCGGGAAAGATGTCGGGCCAGGGCTCGAAGGTGACGGGGGTGGCCTGGAGCGCGGCGCCGGCGGGCGGGACCCAGGGGCCGGCGGGGGCGAAGTCGCGGAAGGCCAGGGGTTCGCCGCATTCGCCGGGCGCGGCCAGGGCCAGGAGCGCGGCCAAATGGGCGCCGGCGGAAGAGCCGAAGACGCAGACGCGCTGGGGCCGGCCTCGGCCGGCCAGGTAATCGAGGAAGAGGCGGTAGCCGTGGCGGGTGTCCATGATCTGATCGAAGATGTTCACGCCGGCGAGGCGGTAGTCCGTGGCGCCGCAGATGAAGCCGCGGCCGTTGCAGCCGCGCATGAGGAGGTGCATGTTCTGGCGCGTTCCCGCGCGCCAGCCGCCGCCGTGGACGAAGAAGATGGCGACGTCGCGTTTGGGGGCGCCGGGGTCGGCGTCAAAGATGTCGAGGGCGCGGCCGGGGACAATGGGGTTGTCGAAGTAGAGAGAGGTGAAGGAGAAAGGCATGGGGGTCATTTCTCCAGGTCCAGGTATTTCAGGATGTGCCTGGCCAAGCGCTCGTCAATCTCGCTGTGTCGCGGAACCGGCTGCCTGGTTCCGGTCTTGGGGTTCACGCAGACATCGTGCCCCCTTCCTGACCTAAGCAGGACGCACCCCCTCTGCGCCAGCAGGCGAAGCAGGTCGCGCCGCTTCATGTCATGACGACCTCGCGGACGCGGTAGTCGTCGGGCGCGTCACCGAGGGCCACAAGCATGTAGGCCTCGCGGATGTTCCTTTCAAGCTCCTCCAGCGTGCGGCCCTGGGTCATGATCTCCGGGTGTTCGAGCAGCTTGCCCAGCCAAAACTTCTTGCTCTTCCAGTAGACCATGGTCATGCGGCAGAAAGCGGATGAGGGGCTTTCGGCCTTGTCGGGCGCGGCCTGCGAAGCGGCGTTCCGGAGCACCTTGAGCAGGAACTCCTTCTGCGACACGCGCTTCGCTTGCCGCTCCCGCTCGATCCACTCGAAGATTTCGCCTGGCACGTCACGAATGTTGATTTGCCTCTTGCCCATGTCAAGCCTCCGGTAGAATTCGATATCATTGATAGCAGAAAGCGCCTGGCAGGTCAGGGACGCAGGGTTGGCGGCGTCCATGAGGGGACGAAGGCGACTCATGGGAGGCATGGGAGAAAAGAGGCGGGCGCGACCCGGCGTGGCGCAACGTCCATCTTGTCCATAGGTTCCGCGCAAACCGGGGCCGGCGCCGGGCGCCCTTCTATTTGAAGCCGTATTTGTCGAGTTTGCGGTAGAGGGTGCGTTCGCCGATGCCGAGGGCGCGGGCGGCTTCTTCGCGGTTGCCGTTGACGGCTTGAAGGGTGCGCTGGATCATTTCGCGCTCGACGTCTTCGAGGGGGCGGCCCATGAGGGAATCGAGCGACTGGGCGGGGGCGGGCTCGGCGCCGGCGATGGAGGCGGGGATGTCGCGGGCGTCGAGGACGCCGCCTCTGCTGACGACGACCATGCTCTCGACGCAGTTCTTGAGCTCGCGGACGTTGCCGGGCCAGCGGTAGCGGGCGAGGATGCGGTGCGCTTCGGGCGTGAGGCCGGTGACGGGTTTGCCGTGCTTCTGGGCGAACTCACGGACGAACGTGTCGGCGAGCAAGGGGATGTCGGAGGCGCGGTCGCGCAAGGGCGGGACGTCGATGCGCACCACGTTGAGCCGGAAGTAGAGGTCTTCGCGAAAGCGCTTTTCGGCGACGAGGCGGGCGAGGTCCTGGTGGGTGGCGGTGACGATGCGCACGTCGACGGGGATGGGCTCGTTGGCGCCGACGCGGGTGATTTCGCGCGTCTCGATGACGCGGAGGAGCTTGATCTGGGTGCTCATGGGCATGTCGCCCACTTCGTCCAGGAAGAGGGTGCCGCCGCTGGCGTATTCGAAGCGGCCGAGGCGGTCGGCGGCGGCGCCGGTGAAGGAGCCTTTCTCGTGGCCGAAGAGTTCGCTTTCGAGGATGCTTTCGCTGAGGGCGGCGCAGTTGAGGGCGACGAGGCGGCGGTTCTTGCGGCGGCTGTTGTGGTGGATGGCGCGGGCGACGAGCTCTTTGCCGGAGCCGCTTTCGCCCTGGATGAGGACGGTGGCGTCGGTGGGGCTGATCTGGGCGAGGGTGTCGAAGATGCGCTGCATGGCGGGCGAGGCGCCGATGATGCCTTCGAAGCCGTAGCGCTTGTCGAGTTCCCGGTGGAGGTCGGTGTTTTCGCGCTGGACGGCGAGGCGCCGGGCGACGCGCTCGACGGCGGAGCGGAGCTCGCCGAGCTTGAAGGGCTTGCGGACGCAGGTCTCGGCGCCGCGGGTCATGGCTTCGACGGCCATTTCGAAGGTGCCGTGGGCGGTGAGGACGATGACGGCGGCGTTGGGGATGTCGCGGCGGGCGGCTTCGATGACCTGGAGTCCGTCCACTTCGCCCATGCGCACGTCGGTGACGATGAGGTCGAGGCTGCCTTTGCGAATGCGCTCGATGGCTTCTTCGCCGCTGAAGGCAAGCTCGCAGGCGCAGCCGATGCGTTCGAGGCCTTCGGCCACGGCTTCGGCGTGGGCGGCTTCGTCGTCCACGACGAGAACGCTCATGGGGATGGGGAGGCGGTTGTCGGCGGGGGTCATGGCGCGGTCTCGGTCTTGGCCATGGGCAGAACCAGGGTGAAGCGCGAGCCTTTGCCCTTTTCGCTCTGGACGCGGATGGCGCCGCCGTGCTCTTCGAGGATGCGGCGGGCGGTGGGCAGGCCCAGGCCGGTGCCGTTCTTCTTGGTGGAGAAATAGGGGCGGTAGATCTTGTCGATATCCTCGGGGGCGATGCCGCAGCCGGTGTCGGTGATGTGGATGAGGACGTGGCCGTTTTCGCGGCTGGCCTGGGCGAGGATTTCGCCGCCTTCGGGCATGGCTTGCCGGGCGTTGACGAGGATGTTAAACAGGGCTTGTTTGAAGAGGCCGGTGTCGAGGCGGACGCGGGCGGGCGCGGGGCCCAGGTCGCGGCGCAGGGCGACGCGGTTCTGGGTGGCTTCGGGTTCGAAGAAGTCGAGGACCTCCTCTACGACGTCCATGAGATTCACTTCCTCGGTGTTGAGCTCCTGGCCGCGGGCGAAGCGGAGGAAGTCGTCGAGCACGCCGGCGAGGCGCTCGGTTTCGCGCTGAAGGGTTTCCAGGCGGCGGCGCGCGCGGGCGGCGTTGGGGTCCTGGAGCTGCTCATAGTCCTCGGCCAGGAGCTGAAGGTTGAGGGAGAGGCTGCTGAGGGGGTTCTTGATTTCGTGGGCGAGGCCGCTGGCGAGCTGGCCGACATAGGCGAGGCGCTCGGCGTTGCGGACGCGCTCTTCGGCCTCGGTGGCCCGGCGGACGGCGCGACGCGCCCCACGGCGGGCGACGGTCCAAGCGACAAGCGCCGCCGCCACGCTTCCGCACGCGAAACCTATGAGCCCTTGCAGCCACATAGCTAGCCCGGATTTCTATTCAGCCCGGCCGAGGAAAGGCGGCCGCCGCGGGCTTGGCCTGGCCTACCGGCGCAGGCCCAGGCTCTCGATGAGCTTCTGGTAACGGTTGGGGTTCTTGGCCGAGAGATAGCGCAAAAGATGCGACCGGCGGCCGACGAGCATGAGCAGGCCCCGGCGCGAAGCGTGATCTTTGGCGTGGGTCTTGAGGTGCTCGGTGAGATGCTCGATGCGAGCGGACAGGATGGCGACCTGGACTTCGGGCGATCCGGTGTCTTTTTCGCCCCGGGCGTAGGTCTTGATGAGTTCGGTCTTCTTTTCTTTGGCGATGGGCTGCTTGCGCGACATGATGGGTTCGCTCCTCTCAAGGAAACCGCTGGTGAGCTCTCCGCCTTGGAGAGCCGGCGCGCCCGCCCGCCGGGCCGCGAACAACCCTGGGGGCGAGCCACGCCTTGACTGCGGTCTAGTAGCATACCATGTCCGGGGGGGCTTTTCAAATGGCGCGAGGCATTTGCGCTGTTGGGGCCAGGCTTCGCCCGAGCGTCCAGCCGCCATGTTGGCGAAGCCGGGGACGGTTCCGGGGTCGCTATCGGGGTCGAGGGGATGGGAGACAGGCTTTGGCGGCGATACCGATGCTGATGCCGATTCCGACGCCGAGGGGTATCAGGCGCGGGGCAGAGGTCGCGCTTGCTCTTGCGCCGAGGGGGCGAAAAGCGTATCTATGGCAGCGCCCGCGGGCGGCCTGGGAAGGTCGCGGCGCGGAGAAGGCGGCATCTTTATGGGAGATCCACCATGCGCTGCGTTCTTCTTTTGGCGGCGGTGTGCGCGCTGGCGGCCGCGGCGGCGGGCGCCAATCTGGCGGCCGATTCCGGCTTTGAGTCGTTCCGCAAGGACGTGTTCCAGCACTGGCAGACGCCCAAGGGGTGGCCGGGCAAGCTGTCGGTGGTGACCGCGAAGGGCGAGGCGCATTCGGGCCGGGCGTGCGCGCAGCTCGAGGCGACGGAGGAAAAGGGTGAATGGAAGGGCCGCATGATGAGCGCTTCGGCTGTGCCCGTGGTCCAGGGCGCTCGCTACCGCTTTGCCGTGTGGGCCAAGGGGCAGGGCGAGCTGGTCCTTGGGTGCGTTGAGTATGGGGAGCGCGAGGGCAAGAAGGTCTACAATTATTCGGGCAAGGATCAGGCCACGCTTCTGACGGCGGAGTGGAAGCAGGTGTCGGTTGTCTACTTTCAGGAGGAGCCGGCGGCGACGCGATGCGTGCCGTACATCGAGGTGCGAGGAAAGGACGCGAAGGTCATGGTGGACGACGCGGTGTTTGAGGCCGAGGCGGCGCCGGGTTACGCGATGATTGTTGCGCCGCGTCACACCATGGCGGCGCAGGGCAGCGAGGCGAAGTATGATTTCGTGGTCAAATCGCCCAAGGAGGCGGGGGCGGCCAAGGTTCTGGTGACGGGCAAGACGCCGGACGGCAAGAGCATTCAGGGGGCGGCGCCGGTTGGGCCGGACGGCAAGGCGGTGTTTGCGCTGCCGCTGGCTGAGGACGCGGCCCTGGGGGTGTATGAGCTGCGGTTTGTGCTGGAGAAGGGCGGCGTGGCTGAGGCGGCGTGGCTGGACGTGGTGGACCCGGCGACGTACGCGACTTTTGCCAAGGTGGCGGCGGGCATCAAGATGGCCACGCCAGCGCGGCCAGCCTGTTGGGCAGCCACAGCCGCTGGCGGGCCTTCTCTTTGCCCTTGGCGACGTTGCGCAGCATGAGGTCGCCGTTGATCGGCCCCTCGATGGCCTCCACGATCTCCAGCAGCGTGATTTCATTCGCGGGCTTGCGGAGCACGAAACCGCCGGCCGGGCCGCGCTCGCTGCTGAGAACCTGGGCCCGCACCAATTGCTGGAGGATTTTCAGCAAGTGGCCCGCGGGAACGCCGCAGGAATCCGCGATATCGCGGCCCTGAATGGGCTTGCTATTAGAGTGTTCGGCCAGGTGCGTGGTGGCGAAAACCGCGTACGCTGCTGCTCTTCCAAGTCGCATACCTCACCTCGAGTCACCCGATTGTCGTCCGCGCCGGTTGCCACCCGGCACGCAACCCTCGCGGGCGAAACGCAAACCGAGCGTCGGGCCGACCCGCCCGACCACAGTTGGACCCGCTGCGCCCGGAGG
>CAYYEE010000117.1:0-10626 GCA_964470775.1 uncultured Planctomycetota bacterium
CTTCCGCGCGGTCCAGCCCGCCGGTGGTCTCGCACCCCGCGGCGGCCGGGTGGCCGCCCCCGCCGAACTCACGAGCCACAGGTCGCAGGTCCAGCCCATCGTGGCTGCGCAGACTCACTTTCACCTTTCCTGCCTCGTCCATCTCCCGAAGAAGCACGCCCACATGCACGCCCTCGACCGAGCGAGGGATGTCCGCGAACTCCTGCGTGTCTATGGGATTCACCTGATGGCGGCGGAACATGTCGAGCGACAGCCGCATCACCGCCACCTTCCCGCCAAAGACAAATCGCAGTCCCAGGACGCCCTCGCCCTTGAGCCGCATGAGCCCCAGGCTTTCCGACTGGTAGAGAGCGCGGCACGCGGCCTGGTGGTCCGCTCCCGCGTCGAGCAAAGCCGCCGCGGCGGTCAACGCGCTCGGCCGAGTGTTGGGAAACGTGAACCGCCCCGTGTCCGTGATGATCGCCACGAACAGGGCGGTGGCTGCCTCCGCTGGCAAGGGCCAGCCGCGGCCGGCCGCCATCTGCCAGATCATCTCGCCTACGGACGATTGCCGCGTGTCTTCCCACGTGAGGCACACGGCCGGCTCGTCAGCGCGGTGATGGTCAATACGGACTACGTCAACGCCTTGAGGCAGGCAGTCCCCCACCCGGCCCAGCCGGCTCAGGCTGGGCGTGTCGAGCGTCACCACCAAGTCCCCCTCCAGCCGCCCCGGCGTCCAGGGGCGGCACACGCGGTCAAGACCGGGGAGAAAGCGCAGGGCACGGGGGATCTCACTATCGTTCGCCGCCACGGGCGTCTTGCCCATGGCCGCAAGAATGTGCGCCAGCCCCATCTCGCTGCCCACGGCGTCGCCATCCAGACGGATGTGCGACACAATCAGCGGCGCGCGGCATGACTCGATACGCCGAGCGACGGCTGCGGCCGCTTCAGGAAGAGAAGGGTTCTCCAATTCGCGCGCCCCTGTCAAAAGCTGTCCAGTCTCTGCGAGCTGTCGTCCTGGTTTGACCCACTGCCCAGCACAGTGACTGTGCGCCAGTTCTCCGGGCCGGTAAAGAGCACAATGATGCGGGCGATGTCCTGCGATCCGGAAGAGGTTGAGGAACTCGACGAGTCACTGCCGCTGCCGCCGCCGCTGCTGCTTGAACGAGATCGGCTCGACCGCTTGTTGGCCAGGTCGCGCACGTCATACGAGCGGAAATACTGGGTCTCAATCAGCGGCAACCGGCGCGCGTCGGCGATCACCACGGCGCCATCCCTGAAACCATAGCTTGCGCCCGCGATGCGCGTCACCCAGTCCAGCGCTTGCCGCGCCTCCACGTTGTCCAGCGACAGCGTGATCAGCTTGCCGGCCTGGTCCACGCCCACGGAATCCAGAATCACATTCAGCTTCAGTTCCGTTCGGAAGAACTCGACCACGTCCTCCAGCGCCGCGGCTTCAAAACGTATGGAAACGATCTTCTTGAGCTTTTCCTCCAGCGGCAGACGCCAGACCAGCTCGGCGCCTTTGGCGAACTCCATCCGCGGCGCCACAGCCAAGCCGCCAGCCGCCCCCCCGCCCGCCAACGCCGCCAGCAGGGTCCCGCACACAAGCCGCGCCAGCATCGCCGCGCCTCCTTCCCTTCGTCTGACCCAATGCCTTTATTATACCCCGCCTCGCGCCTGTCCGCCAACGAGGCCGCCTGAGGCTTTGCCGCCTTCGCCCCGCGCACGTTGACGCGCCCAAAGCCGCGGCCTAACATGGAAGACGCTATGTCTAACACTCACACCACGATTCTTGAAGTCCTGCGGGCGCGCGCCGGGGAATGGTGCGGGCCACAGATGCTTGCGGGCCACGCCTTTGCCGGCCTGGCCGAGGTGGCCGACGCGGTCGCGTCGCTTCGGCTGGCCGGGTACAACATCGAGGACCACCCGCGGCTCGGCTACCGATTCACGGGCGGGGCCGGCCGGTTGCTGCCCTACGAGATTACGCGCGGATTGGGCGCGACGATCATCGGCCGGCGCATTTTGGCCTATGACCGCGTGGCGTCCACGAATGACCTGGCCTGGTCCCAGGCCGCCGCCGGCGCCGAGGAAGGCACGGTCGTATGCGCCGAGGAGCAGACCGCCGGGCGCGGCCGCATGGGCCGGCAGTGGACCTGCCCCAGAGGCAAAGGGCTGCTCTTCTCCATCATCCTCCGGCCCAAGCTGGACATAGACCGGCAGTCCGTGCTGACCATCATGGCCGCCGTAGCCACGGCCCGAGCGCTTCACGAGGACTATCAGCTTCCCGCTCTAATCCGCTGGCCAAACGACATCCTGATCCGCGACCGCAAGATCGGGGGCATCCTGGTCGAGGTGCGCACGATCAAGGGCCGGCCCAACTTCGTCCTTGGCCTGGGTCTGAACACCAACATCAGCGAACAGGAGTTCCCGCCAGGTCTGCGCACCGCCGCCACGTCCGTGGCCATCGAGTCGCGGCGCGACGTGGACCGCATCGCGTGCGCCCGTAGCGTGCTCCGCTCGCTTGACCGCTGGTACGCCGTAACGCTGCGTGGCGAGTATGGCCTCATCGCGGAACAGTGGCGCCAGTTATCCTCCAACCTCGGCCGCCGCATCACCCTTACCGACAACGCCCACGAATACACCGGACGTGTTCTTGACCTGTCTCTCGAAGACGGACTCATCCTGCATCTGGACGGCGGCGGCGCCCGGGTGTTCCCGGCCGGCCAGTTTGCGCTGAAGCTCAACCCGCCGGACTCGGACACCCCCGCGTCTTGACCTCGCCCGGTTGATTGTTGAAGATGTTCTCCGCCGCCCGCCCGCTGGCAGCCATTGCCGATCAACCCGGCGCCAGGCCCCGCGGCGGCTTCGGCGCATCGACAGGAGGTACGAACCATGTCCAAGGTTCTCATCGTCTACCACAGCCGGACCGGCGCCACCGAACAGATGGCCTCGGCTGTCGCCGATGGCGCGCGCCAGGCCGGCGCCTCGGTCACCTGCCATTCCGTATCCGACTTCACCGCGGGCGAACTGCTTGAGTTCGACGCGCTGATTCTGGGTTCGCCCACCTACTACGGCGGCCCGGCCGCCGAAATGAAGCAGGTCATTGACGAATCCGTCAAGTTCCATGGCCGCCTGGCCGGCAAGGTGGGTGGCGCGTTCGCGTGCGCCGGGAACATTGGCGGCGGCGCCGAGACCACCGTCCGCGCGCTCATCGACGCGCTCCTCATCCATGGCGCCATCGTCGAGGGCAGCCACAAAGGCGGCCACTACGGGCCGGTCGCCGTGGGCAAACCCGACGAGCGCGCCTTGTCCGAATGCCGCGAGCTGGGGGCGCGCGTGGCTCGCCTGGCGGAAAGGCTGGCCAAATGATCTCCATCTCTCTCGAAAGAAAGGTCGCCATTGTCACCGGTTCCGCCTCTGGCATCGGCAAAGGCATCGCCTTCGGTCTTGCGCGCGCCGGCGCCCACCTCGTCATCGCGGACATTAACCTCGACGCAGCCCGCGGCGTAGCGGCCGAGATCGCCCAGGAGAAGCTCCCCAAGGCGCTCGCTCTCGCCGTGGACGTCACGAACAAGGCATCTGTCGAGGCCATGGTTGACGCGGCCCTCAAGGAATTCGGACGGCTCGACATCCTGGTCAACAACGCCGGCATCGCCCCTTCCGCTCCGCTCACCGACTTCTCCGAGCAGGACTGGGATCGCTGCGTCACCATCAACCTGAAGGGCTACTTTCTCTGCGGCCAGGCCGTGGCGCGCGTTCTCATCCGCCAAGGGCAGGGCGGATCGATCATCAACATAAGTTCCAAAAGCGGCGTTCGCGGATCGGCCAACAACTCGGCGTACAACGCCACTAAATTCGGCGTGATCGGCCTCGCGCAGGGCTGGGCTCAGGAGCTGGCGCAGCACAAAATCCGCGTCAACTCCGTACTGCCCGGCAACGTTCTGCGCGGCAGCGGCATCTGGAACGATGAGTACATCCGCAGCCGGGCGGCCAAAGCAGGCATCCCGCCCACGCGGGAAGCGGTGGAGGCGTACTACAACGCCAAGGTGCCTCTCAATCGCCAGTGCTACCCGGAAGACGTGGCCAACATGGTCGTCTTTTTGTGCTCGGATATGTCTTCCTACGTGACCGGATGCTCGCATCTGGTTGACGGCGGTCAGGAGATGCGCTGACTCGGACTTCACGCCGGGAGGGCGACGCCATGTTCATCGACGAGTCCATCCGCAAGTACCTTGAAGACGCGTCCTCGGGCTCGCCGACACCTGGAGGCGGAAGCGTCGCGGCTCTGGCGGGCGCGGCTGGAGTGTCCATGGCGTGCATGGCCGCCAACTTCACAACAGGCCCCAAATACCAGGCGATTCAGGAGAGCATCCAGCGTCTCCTAGGCCAGTGCGCGGCGCTACGCGACGACCTGGCTGAGATCATTGACAAGGACGCGGAAGCCTACGCGAGCGTGGGGCAGGCCTATGCCATGCCCAGGTCCACGCCTGCTGAAAAGGAGGCGCGCGCTCAGGCCATTCAGAACGCGCTGAGAACGGCCATGGAGCCTCCTCTAAGCGCGGTGCGGGCCTGCCGCGCGGCTCTGGGCCATATTCGCGAGTTGGCCGACCTGGCCAACCCCGGGCTCATCACCGATGTTGGCGTAGCCGCCATCCTGACCGAGGCTGCTTTGCGCGCCGCCAGGCTCAACGTGGAGATCAACCTTAAAGGCATCAAGAACCAAAAAGTCGTCACAACGATCCGCGCGGAGATGGACGAAGCGCAAGCCCAGGCCCGGCGCCTGTGCGAGGAAACGCACAGCATTGTCTCGCGCGCCTTGCAGAGCAAGTAGAGCCCCGCGTCCGCGCTGACCCTGCCGCTCATCCCTTGCGCGCCATCACGACCATGCCCCCCACAGCAACCCATCTCGCGCCGCCCGCTTCCTCTCGCGCCGCCGCGCTATGGCTGTGGCTTGCTCCGACGCTGGCGGCCCTGGCGTTGCGCCTGGCCGGCCTTGACTCATGGAGCTTCTGGGCCGACGAGGTGTCTACGCTTCGCGACGCGAGCCAATGGGGCGCGGGGGTGGGCTACCCGGTGGGGTACGCGATCGTCGGGCTTTTCGTCCGCGTCTTCGGTCAGTCCGAGTTCGCAGCGCGGCTTGTCCCTGCCTTGGCCGGCGTCGCGACCGTCCCCATCGTCTTCTTCTCAGCCAGACGCTGGACCTCCCCACGCGCGGCCTCCCTGGGCGCTTGGGCGCTGGCGCTCAGCGACTACCACCTCTTCTTCTCCCAGTTCTGCCGCTATTACAGCCTCGTGACACTGCTGGGGCTGATCGGCATGGCCTTGCTGATCCGCGGTGTCGAGGAGTCGTCGCCTGGGCGTCTGCTGGCCGCGGCGGGGACCCTGGTTCTTGCCTTTCTGACGCACTGGAGCGCTGGTCTTCTGGGGCTGGCTGGGGCCGCGTGGCTGGCCTGTCGCCACGCGCGAACGGCGTCCGGACCGCGGCCCAGCCTGCGCCAGGCCGCCCTCTTCATCGTGCCTCTGGTGATCCTTGCCGCCGTGTTCACGCCGTGGATGCTCCGCTTCCTGGCGGGTTGGGGACCGTGGTCCTTCCGGCCCGCTGACTTCTTCTTGGCCGGCGCAAAGACGATCGCAAGATTTGACCCGTTCTTGATGTTCCTGGCTGTCGTGGGCATGGCCGCCTTGCGGCGCCAAGCCGCGGTCCAAGCGCTAGCCATATTCTGGCTTGCGCCGCTGGCCCTTGGCCTGATCTTCATCTCGCTCACCTCCGGCGGCACGCGCTTTTTGCTCATCGCCTTGCCGCCGGCAGTTATCCTCGCCGGAGCAGGAGCGGACGCCTGTCTGCGATGGCGGCGCTTTCCGGCCATCGCTCTGCTTTTCCTGTCCGGGCTCAGCCTTTGCGCAAAGGACGCGCTCTACTTCACCGTGGAGCGCGGCCAGCGGCCACGCTGGCGAGAGTCTGTGTCGTGGCTGCGGACCCATAACCGGGGCCACACCGTCGCGGCCACGGCCCCGCCCACGGTTCTCTACTACGGCGGCGGCCAAGCCCTCGACCTCAACTCCATCAAGGACGCCTCGGCCGCGGATCGGCTTCGCGCCGGCGGGCCGGTCTGGTTCGTCGTGGAGCGCACAGCGAACGTGGCGCCGCCGGCGTGGATGGCGCAATGGCTCAACACCGAAGCCCGCCTCATGGCGACCTTCCCTCTCAAGGTCCGCCTTCTCGATTACACGATTGACGTGTACCTCTCGCGGCCGCGGGGCTCTTAGCGGCCCGTTGAAAAAGACACCGCGTCGGCGGGGACACGGCGCCTCAGCCCGCCAACGGCGGGGTCGCAACGTGTCCCCGGAACAGACGCGACATTTTCAACAGGCTGTTAGGCTCCGCGTGCCCACTCTTGGCCTCTCCGTCCCCTTGGCGCTATAATACCCCCGTTTCTGGGACCGCGTGCGCCCTTCCACCTTCTTGCTGTCCGGGGTCAAAATGGATTGGGAAATCGGGAAGCCGGGCAGAACGTGCGCCGGCTGTGAACACGTCTTCCAAGAGGAGGAAGAAGTCTACAGCGGGCTCTATGACGAGCAGACGCAGTTCACCCGCCGCGACTATTGCCCAGCGTGCTGGGACAAGCTGGACAAGCCCCGGGTCTACAGCCACTGGAAGACCCGCCTGCCCAAGCGCGACGAGCCGCCCAAGAGGTTCGTGGACGACGAAGTGCTGATTGGCTTCTTCACCCGTCTCGAAGGCGAAGAAGAGCCGCTAAAGGTGAACTTCCGCTACGTGCTGGCGCTGCTGCTCATCCGCAAAAAAGCGTTCAAGTTCAAGACGGTGCGCCGCGACGGCGGCAAGGAATGGCTGGTGCTCTATGATCGCCGCGAAGACCGCGACTGCGAGGTTCTCAATCCCAGCCTGACTGAAGAGCAAGTGGCGCAGTTGACGGAGGAGTGCGGCAAGCTCCTCAACGTGCGCTTGTAGGATCGCGTGATGCGCAACGAGATTCTGGTAATCGGCAGCGCCAACATGGACCTCGTGGTCCAGGCGCCCCGGCTGCCCAAGCCCGGCGAAACGCTGAGCGGCGGCGGGTTCCGCCTTGCGCCCGGCGGCAAGGGCGCCAACCAGGCCGTGGCCGCCAGCCGCCTCGGCGTGGCGACAGCGTTCGTGGGGCGTTGCGGTTGCGACCCCTTTGGCGCCGAGCTGCGCGCCAGCCTGGCCGGATCAGGCGTGGACGTGGCCGCGTTTGCGCAGGACCCGGCCCACGCCACCGGCGTCGCGGTCATCCTGGTCCAGCCGGACGGCCAGAACAGCATCGTCATCGCGCCGGGCGCCAACCACGCGCTGCGGCCCAGCGATCTGGAGGCCGTCGCCCCCCTCTTTGGCCGTGCGGCGTTTGTTCTGGTCCAACTTGAAATTCCGCTCGATACCGTGGAAGCCGCCCTGGACCTCGCAAGCCGGCACGGATGCCGTTCGGTCCTCGACCCGGCGCCGGCCGTTCCGCTCGCCTCGTCGCTACTCCGCAAGGCCAGCATCCTTTCGCCCAACGAAAGCGAGACCGAGATTCTTTTGGGCGGGCCGTGCCCCGCGCCAGAGGCGGCCCGGCGGTTCCGCGACATGGGCGTGGAATGCGTTGTCCTCAAACTCGGCGCTCGCGGTTGTCTTGTCGCCCATGACGACCTTCTGGAGGCTGTTCCCGCGTTCGACATCACGCCCGTGGACACTACGGCCGCGGGCGACGCCTTCACGGCCGGCCTGGCCGCGGCTCTCGTCCGCGGCGACACCCTCCAGGCCGCCTGCCGGTACGCCAACGGCGCTGGCGCTCTGGCCTGCCAGACCAGGGGCGCCCAGCCCAGCCTGCCCAGCCGCGAAAGGCTGGAGGCCTTCCTTGCCACCGCAAGAGAAAGGATGAACGGATGCGGCTATCCTTCCTGCTAAGTTGCGCCGCCAACGCTGCCGCCGCGTGCGCACTGCTCCTGGCCTCTGGCTGCAAGAACGCGCCCCCTCCAAGACCCGCCGAACCGCCCGTGGTTCAGTCTGTGGCTCGCGAGAAGTTGATCTACAACATCGTGACCGACCTCCAACGCATCCTGCGGGTCCGCGGCAAAGCTCGTGTCACGGCCATAGACCAGAACTCCATTGTGCCGGCCACACCCGAGGACGCAGCGCGCCAGCAGGAAGGCAAGCCATATAACGCCATATACAACAAGCGGAGCCTCAGCGGGTACGTGCTTCTCGACCGAAGCGTGCCCGGGGTCGAGCCCAGGCTCAAGTTCGTAGCTGAAGTGCCCGCCGTGCAGCCCGTGATTCAACTTCTGGCGCTTGATGACAAGTTCTGGGTCAAGCTGCCCAATCCGGATCGCAGCCTGGGCGCTTACCGCTCGATCCTTTACATGGGCGAGTACGAGCGGGGGTCTTCGCGGGCGGGCAGCCCTTTCACCATGCGGCCGCAGGACCTGGCCGACCTGTTCTTCTGCCAGGAGCTTCTCTCGACCTCCTATTACCCCAACCCCAAAGCGTTCACGCTCGAGACGTGGCCTGAATGCTACATCATCAACGTCCTGCGGGTCATCCCCGAGGCCGGTCTGCCTTGGGGCGCCCCCCTCTATTCGCGGATCTGGGTCGAACGCCAGAACCTCACCGTGTCCGTCCATCAGATCTATGACAACACCGGAGCGCTGGTGGCCGAGGCGCGGTTCTCGGACTACGTCAAGATCCTGGGCAGGGTTGGGGAGGAAAAAACACCAGCCTCGGTGCAGGTGCCCCACCGCATCTGCATGGTCTGGCCGCAAGATCGCGTCATCATCGACGTTGCGTTCGACCACGGCGACCTTATTGTCAACGGAAAGCCGTTTGAGGATACGGCCTGGAGGCCGTTCCCCAGCAACGACGCCATTGTGCGCGACCTTATCAAAGACAAACCCAAGGACGGCTCCAATCCCGTGCGCAGTTCGCTCTTCGAAAAGGGCGCGCCCGGCTATGAGGAAAAGACGAAGTGACAGACACCTCAGCCAAGCTTTCCGCCGAAGTGAGTGAACTCGTGGCCGTGTCGCGCGCCGTGGGCGCGGATTTGCGCTTGGTGCAGGGCGGCGGCGGCAACACGTCGGTGAAGTCCGCCGACGGCCTCACCATGGTCGTCAAGGCCAGCGGCACAGCCCTCGCCGAGATGACGCCACGGCGCGGGTACCGGCGCGTGGACATGGCCGCGGTGCTCAACATGCTTGGCGACGCCGCGCTGGCGCGCTTGCCCGCCAAGGAACGCGAACGCCAGGCGCTGTCGCTGCTCAACGCGGCCACGCTGGATAATCTCGAAGGCCGGCCTTCGGTGGAGACCTGCCTGCATGCGCTTCTGGGCCGCGCCGTGGTCCACGCCCACCCGGCGGCGGCCAACGCCCTCTGCTGCGCGCGCGACGGCGCCCGGTTGACGACGAAGTGGATGGACGGCATCGCCGGCAAACCTCTGTTCATGCCCTACGTAGACCCAGGTTTGCCCCTCGCCCGCGCTGTGGCCAAGGCGGTCAAGCGCCACGAGAAGCATCACGGAGCGCCGCCCGCGATCATCTTCCTGGCGAACCACGGTGTCTTCGTTACCGCGTCCAAGGCCAGCCGCGCTCTTGCCATTATGCGCAGGATCGACGCCCGGGCCAGAGCCCAATGGCGACTCGCCGCCCCCAAGAGCGCAGGGCCTCACGCCGTGGCGCGAGGAGGCGCCCCGCAGGCGCTGCGTGACAGAATGCGCGCCGCGGCCCTGGATGTGTGGTCAAAAGACCTCGGCGCCGAATTGGTCCCGGCCTTCTCCGATGACGCGGCGGTTCGCGCGGCGCTGGCCTATCCAGACATCGCCCGCCTCATGCGGGTCGGACCGCTCACGCCCGATCAGGTCGTCTACGCCCACGGACAGCCTGTGTGGCTGAACCGGCCCGAGTCCGACGCCGCCGCCATGACCATCGCGCTCAAAGCGGCCAAGGCCAGGCTGCCCAAGACGCCGGTGACTCTTCTCGTTTCCGGCGTAGGGCTGTTTGCCTTTGGATCCAACGAGAAGAACGCCGCCGCGGCGCTGGCCATCGCCTCCGCTTCCCTGTTGACCCTCGTGGCCGCTGACGCGTTCGGCGGCTGTCGAGGCCTTTCCTCGCGCGCCGTCGCTTACCTCGAATCGTGGGAGGTCGAGGAGTTCCGGCGCAAGGTCATGAACCGCTCCTGAGCCGGCTCTGCCATGCCCACCGAATACGACCGACGCCTCGCTCAAGCCGCCCTGCGGAAGGGCCTGGCTACGCGAGAGCAGCTTCTTGAGTGCGCCCGCAGGCTGGCGCGCCTCGAGGCCGCGGGCAAGCGTTTCGACATGGCCGATGCCCTGCTGGCCTCCAAGCTGGCCGGCGTGGCGCAGATCGATGAACTGGACGCGGAGCTCCAGCGCGCGGGCCACGCCACGCCGGCCTCGCACGCGCTTGTCATGAAGCAGCGCGAGGCCGGCGCGGCGCGCATGAGCCGCGTCCAGCTCGGCGAGCTGCCTGACGAGGCGTTCGGCGGCGCCATGATATGCGCGTCTTGCGGCGCGAGCATCGTCGAAGAGACCCTTCAGTCGGGCGACGACGCGTCGCCTCGGCTTTGCGCGCGATGCCGCGCGGAAGAGCCTAAGCCGGGCCAGGTCTACCAGGGCT
>CAYYEE010000118.1:0-10601 GCA_964470775.1 uncultured Planctomycetota bacterium
GAGGGTGTTGAGGCGCGCGTATGGCCGCTCTTTCGCTGGAGATCGCCAAAGATAACTTTCATTGCTTTCGCTGCAAGCGGCTGCAGCAGGGCGAGGTGTGGGCAGGCGGCGAGCCGATGGCGACGCTGCTGGGCAGTTGCGTGTACGTGGGGTTCTACGACGCCCGGCGCCGGCTGGGCGCCATGAGCCACATCACGGGCTTTGGCGCGGGCGCGGGCCACGACCCAGAAGGCGCGTTGCGGCTGCTGGAACAGCGCATGGAACGCCTGGGTGTGCCGCTGGGTGACTGCGAGTGTTTTCTCGTGGGCGGGTCCGAACTTTCGCGCACGCCTTTCGACCGCACCGTGCACGAACTGAAGCGGCGAGGGCTGTCCTATCAGAGCTTCGACACGCTGGGCCATTGGCATCGCAAGCTCATGCTCGACCCGGCTCGTGGCGTGGTGACGCTGTATCGCAAGGAAGGCCGCGGCGAGCCGGAATCCAAGGCGGCCGGCCCCAGCGGCGACAGCATCTTCCAGGACCCGGTGAAGCGCGTCACCACCGGCGCCAGCATGATGTTCCGCAACGCGCGGATGCTGGACCTGGCGCGGGATGTCGTGGCGCCGGGCGCGCTGGCCATGGGCGGCCGGCTGCACGTGTGGTGCGCGGGGTGCTCGACCGGCATGGAGGTGTACTCGGTCGCCATGGTGCTGCTGGACGCGGCGGAGCGCCTGGGCGGGGGGCTGGAGGTGATGGCGCTGGGCTCGGACATCTCGCGGCGCGCGCTGGAGGTGGCCCGGGCGGGCGTCTACCCCGTCAGCGAGCGCGCGGTGGCCGGCCGGGCCGCGCTGCTGCGCCGCTATGCGGCTTATGACGGCCAGCGCCGTGTCACCATGGGGCCGGAGCTGCGCAAGGTGGTCGTCTTCAAGGAACGGCGCATCGAGGATGGCAGCCGGCGCCACGAGTTCGAGTTCGTGGTGTGCGATCACGTATTGCAGTACTATTCGGCCGGCGAGCAGATGCGCTTGTTGGACAGCCTGACGCGGGCGGTGCGCTCCGGGGGCTGGATGTTCGTCAGCACGCCCACGATCTCGGTGCGCGAGGCGATCCCCAAGCGTTTCCCGTTTGAGGAGTTGGAGAGGCATTTCTATCGCAAGGCGCATGGCTTCCCCACAGGACCCGCGGGGCCCATGCGTCCCATGGGACAAGCGCCGGTTTCCGCGTGAGAAACGCCGCGGCATGGTGTATCATCTTTGGGCCAGCCTTGGCCGCCAGGGCTGGCCCAGCGTGTTTCCGCAAAGCGAAGGAGCGAGCTCGCCATGACGGCCGGCGCGTTGACGGACTACCTGGCTCAGGGCTGGGCCATGCTGAAACTTTCGGTGGAGGCGCCGGACCGCGCGCCGGGATGGGACGCGGTGGTGTTGACCGCGGCCAGCGAGCGGCAGGCGTGGCTGTACGAGGCGCAGCTCGACCGCGCGCGGCGGCGGGGGCGCATCGGCCCGCGCACGCGCGCGCTGGCCGCGCCCGACCCCGGCGGCCGGCGCATCGGCAGCGGCGGCGCTACGCTCAACGCGCTGCGCCTGCTGGCCGGCGTTCTCGGCCCGCTCGAAGGCAAGCGCGTGCTGCTCATCCACGCCGGCGGCGACAGCCGGCGCGCGCCGTGGGCGAACATCATGGGCAAGCCGTTCGCGCCGCTGCCGCTGCTGGCCGACGAAGACGACGCGCCGCCCACGCTCTTCGACCACCTGCTGGCCATGTCCGCGCCCATGGCCATGGCGCTGGAACAGGGCGGGCTGGTGACGCTGTCGGGCGACGTGCTGCCGCTGTTCGACGCGGGCCGCACGGCCTTTCCGGCGGATGGCGGGGTGGTGGTGGCGGCCCCGGTTTCGCTCGACGTGGCGCAGCGGCATGGCGTGGTGGCCGTGGACGCCGAAGGCCGCGTGACGCGGCTGTTCCAGAAAGCGCCGGCCGAGCGCCTGGCCGCCGAGGGCGCGCTGGTGGGCGGCGGCGCCGCGCTGGTGGACACGGGCGTGTGGGCGTTCACGGGAGCGGCCTATCGGGCGCTGGCGGACCTGGCCGGCCGCGAGCCCGCGCCGGCCGCGTGGCTGGCGGAGCAGGGGCGGGAGATCAGCCTCTATGAAGAAGTGGCGGCGGCGCTGGTTCCGGCCGAGCGGGCGTGGCTTGCGGGCCGCGCGCTGGGCCGCGAGCTGGCCGGGGCGCTGGGGGGCATGAGCCTGGCCGCGCACCGGGCGGACGAGATGGAGTTCGTGCACCTGGGCACGACCGCGGAAACGCTGGACTGCCTGGGCCGGCCCTGGCAGGGCCGCCTGGCCCGGCGCATCCTGGCCGAGACCTCGGCCATGACGTCGGAGTCGGCCCTGGTCTACATGTCGCGCGTCAGCGAAGGCGCGCGCGTGGGCAGCGGCAGCTTGGCGCATGGGTGCAGGCTGGGCGGCGGCGCGCGCATCGGGTCGCGCTGCGTGGTCATGGGCGTGGACACGGGCGACGAGCCCTTTGTCCTGCCGGACAACTGCTGCCTGTGGCAGGCGCCGCTCTCCGGCGGCAAGGACCGCCTCGTCACCCTGTGCTGCGGGGTGGACGACAACCCCAAGGAGCCTTTTGACACGGCGTCGTTCTGCAACCGCGGCCTGGCGGGCTGGATGCGAGACCACGGCGTGGAGGCCCAAGACCTGTGGCGCGACGGCGAGGAGCGCACCGTGTGGACGGCGCGGCTGTTCCCCGTGCTGCGGCGCCAGGCCGGGCTGTCCCTGGCGTCCTGGATGCTGGCCAGGGGCCAGGCGGCCGGCTACGGCCGCGAGGCGTGGCTCAAGGAGGAACGGCTAAGCCTGGCCGAGGTCCACGAGGCCGCGGACGCGGCCGGACTGCTGAACCGCATGGAGGAGCTGGGCGCGGAGCTGGCGCTGCGCGCGCTGCGGCGCACGGTGGAGGGGGCGCTGGACCGCAACGCGCGGTCGCTGGCCGCGCTGGCCGAGATGGCGGGCTTCGGCGCCATGTGCGGCGCCATGGCGGACCGGATGGACGCGGCCGGTAGCGCGCAGGGCCTGGTCCCGCGCAGCCGGACCCTGCAGATCTGCGCCGACCTGCTGGAAGGCGCCGGGCGGCCCGGCGAAGCCCGGCGGCTGGCCGCGGCGGCATTCGAGGCCGTGGGCGCGGAAGTGGCCGAGGCCATCGAGAGCGCGGCGGCCGCGCCCGTACAAGGGCTCGCCCCAGGCCGCAAGACGCGCGTGGACCTGCCCGTGCGGTTCGACATCGCCGGCGGCTGGAGCGATACTCCGCCCTACTGCCTGGAGCGGCCGGCCAAGGTGCTCAACCTGGCCATGACCCTGGACGGCCGGCTGCCCGTGGGCGTGGAGGTGGAGGCGCTGGACCGCCGGGAATGGGCGCTGGAGCTGGAGGACCGGGGGTTGTCGCGCGTGTTCGGCCCGGACGACGCGCCGGCGCGGCCGGGCTCGCTGGGCGACCCTTTCCTGCTGCCGCGCACCGCGCTGGCGCTGTGCGGCTATGGCGCGGGCGGCGGCATCACGCAGGGCGTCCGCGTGCGCACGTGGGCGCGCGTGCCGCGCGGCAGCGGCCTGGGCACGAGCAGCATCCTGGGCGCCGCGCTGGTCATGGCGCTGCAGCGGCTGGCCGGCCGGGCCGACGACGCGGGCGCCGTGAGCCGGCTGGTGCTGACGCTGGAGCAGATGATGACCACGGGCGGAGGATGGCAGGACCAGATCGGCGGGCTGGCGCCGGGCGTAAAGCTGATCAGCAGCGTGCCCACGCGGCCGGTGCGGCTGCTGGTGGAGCCGGCGCCGCTACTGGCCGCCACGCGCGAGGAACTGGAGCGCCGGCTCGTGATCGTCTTCACCGGCCAGGAGCGCCTGGCCAAGAACGTCTTGCAGATCGTGGTGGGGCGCTATCTGCGCCGCGACGGCCGGTTGCTGGCCGCGATCCGGCGGCTGGTGGAGCTGGCCGACGAGGGGCGGCGGCGGCTGGTGATGGGCGACGTGGACGGCGTGGGCGAGGTGATGGCCGAGGCGTGGCACACGCATCAGCAGCTCGACCCGCATTGCAGCAACCCGGGCGTGGACGCCCTGTTCCGCGCCGTGGCGCCCTATGCCCGGGGCGCCAAGCTGGCCGGCGCGGGCGGCGGCGGGTTCATGGGCGTGGTGGCCAAGGACGCGGACGCGGCCGGCCGCATCCGGCGCGTGGTGGCGGAGTTCGGAGGCGAGGCGCGGGTGTACGCGTGGGGGCTCTGGCTGGGGAAGCAGGCGGCGCGCTGACGGAGGCGCGTCACTTGGGCGCCGCGGCCTCGGGCTTGGCGCCGTCCGCTTCGAGCTGCTTCAGCATCTCGGCGGCCTTGTCGGAGCCCAGCCGGCGCGCCGTTTTGAGCGCGGCGATGGCGCCGGCTTCGTCGCCCGCGGCCTTGAGGGCGGCGCCGAGGTGGTAGTGGGCCGTGGCGCTCTTTTCGTTCATGCGCACCGCCAGGCGCAGGGCTTCGACCGCTTCGGCGATCTCTCCCCTCCGGAATCTGGCCCACCCCAGCGTGTCCTGCATGGGCGCGGCGCCGGGGTACAGCTCGCAGAGGCGCCGGGCGAGGTCGAAGGCGCGTTTCGGGTCGCCGCCGTTGTCCAGCAGCAGCATCGCGAGGTTGTTGCCGGCCACGGGGTCGTCGGGCGAGATGGCGAGCGCCTGCTCGTAGCAGGCGGCCGCCTGGGCCAGATCGCCCTTGCGTTCGAGCAGGACGGCCAGGTGCAGCTTGACCGCGGCGGACCGCGGCGCCCGCCGGGCCAGCTCCTGCAAGATGGCTTCCGCCTTTGCGTATTCCTTGGTCTCTTGATAGGCGATCGCGAGCAGCAGCCCAAGCTCGATGGCGCTGGGCGACACGCGGATCCCGGCTTCGAGCTTGGCGATGGCTTCGGGGTATTGGCCTTTGGCCAGGAGCACGCGGGCGTGCAGCGCGTAGGCGCTGACGTTGTTCTGGTCCTTGATGAGCGCGCGGGCGCAGTGTTCGCCGGCGATGTCATAGAGCCCCAGGCTGTAGAAGAGATGGGCGAGCACCATGTGGGCGGGGGGGAAGCCGGGTTCGTCGGCCAGGACGCCGAGCGCCAGCAGGTAGGCGTCGTTGACGCGGCCCGAACGGAGAACGAGTTCGGCCAGCCGGGCGCGGCACAGGACAAGCTTGGGCCGTTTCTCCACGATCTTGAGGTAGGCCATGACCGCCTCGTCCATTTTGCCCGCGGCCACGAGTTGTTCGGCCTGCTCGATCTCGGCTTCCGTGTCGCCGGGCGATTTCCTGAGCGCGGCGGCGGCGATCTCGGCCGCGGGGCCCAGCCGCCCCTGGGCGCGGAGAGTCTTGGCCAGCCCCAGCATGGCGCGCAAGGAGTCCTTGGAGATGTCCAGAGCGCGGCGGAACCAGCGTTCCGCGGCCGGGTAGTCCTCGCGAAGAAGCGAGAGATCGCCGGCGGAAAGGCAGATCTCGACGTTCTCGGGCGCAAGCCGGAATGCTTCATTGATTTCCTTGGCCGCGGCCTCGAAGTCCCGCCGGGCGCGATAGACGCGGCTCAGAAGGAGCCGGGGGGCCGGGTCTTCGGGGGCGAGGCCCCGGGCTTCGAGAGCGTGGGTCTCGGCCAGCGCCGAGTCATTGCGTTCCAGCGCGGCGCTGGCCAGCTCCAGGCGGGCGGGCAGGGAGCGGGGATCGAGCCTCACCGCCTCGGCAAAGGCGTTGAGCGCCATGAGCGGGTCGCCGGTGGCGATGCAGGAACGCCCGATGCCCAGTTGGGCGCTGGCGTTGGTGGGGTCTTCCCTGGCCGCGTTGCGGAACTCGATCAGCGCTTCGGCGTGGCGGCCGGCCTGGGCGAATCGCTCGGCGGAGGCGACATAATCCCTGGCCCTGGACTTGGCTTCGTCGGAGACCTCGACGGTGGCCTGGGAGGAGAGCGCTGCGGCAGGCTTGGCCGGCGTGGCCGGCGCCCTGGCCTCCGGCAGGTCCTCGTGGGGGATAAGGCGGGCCAGCCCCGCGCCGGCCGCGACCACGACCGCGGCCCACAGGGCAAAGGTGGCCGCGATGACGCCCAGGGCGCGCGCCAGGCGCGGCTGGAAAGCCGCATCTCCGCACAGAGCGGCTTCCTCCCCGGCGCCGGCGCGCGCTTTGGGGCATAGAAGCCAAAAGATGAAGACGTTCGCGTACCGGCTGGCCGCCACGCAGATCGGCGCGCCGCCTTTGCCTCCCCACACGCCGCACCCAAACGGGTGGGTGTTGGGCTGGGAGGGGTGGGGGGGGCCGGAGAGCTTGAGGGCCAGAACCCGGCATGCGTCGGCGGTGAGGCGGAGAAGGTCTATCGGGAGGCACAACAGGCGTCGGACGAGGCGAAGCAAGGCCATGCCACCTCCCGCAGACAACGGCCCGTTGAAAAAGGCGCCGCGCCGGCGGGAACATGGCGCCTCAGCCCGCCAACGGCCGGATCGCAACGTGTCCCCGAAACAGACGCGGCATCTTCAACAGGCTGATAACCGGCCACCGGCGAACGCGCCGGGCGCATCCCGGCCGCGGCGCGAACGGGCCGCGGTCTCCGCGGGGCGGCAGGTCGCGCGGCGGCGCATCCTCCGCGCCCTCGCCGCGGGCGGTTCAGGCCTCCCCGGGCCCTTGCGTCCGCGCGGCCCGGCGCCGCAGCGCCAGCGCCGCGGGGACGGCCACCAGCGCGAACAGCGCCAGCGTGGCTGGCTCGGGCGTGGAGCTTGTGGAGAAACCGATCAGGGTGACGCCGCTCGCGGTCAAGGTTCCGCTGGTCGTCTGGTACTGAAGGGAAGGCGTGTAGGTGGCCGCGGCCAGGGAACTCGTGAGGCCAACGACGCCGCCCGAACCCGTGTCGTTCACGCCGGACAGATAGCGGTTCACTTCCTGCCCTGTGTAGTTGGGCGAGTCGTCCAGCCGGAACGAGCCGGTCGCGGCGGCCGAACTCGATGTCGAGAAACTCGACGCCAGCACGATCTGGCCTGTCTCGGGCAGCGTGATGCTGCCCGAAAGGGCGTCGGTGAAGGAGGTGCTGCTCGTGGCCACGGAGGCGGTCGTCGCCTGGAATGCGTCGAAATACTGGCCGTTGGCCAGCGATAGCCCCACGGCCGCCAGGGTCAGGTTTTCGGTTATGATGGGTTTGGAGCCGCTGTCGGTGGCGGCTTCGAGCTTGATGACATAGGTCCCGGCCGCGTAGTCGTTGGCCAAGCCGTAGAGGGTGACGGCGCCCGTGTCGGCCGTGCCGCTGAGGAACCTGGAAACCGTGCTCCCCAGCGTGCCCAGCCTGGTGGAGCCATCGGAGCTGTAAATGCCCAGTTGCCACTGGCCTGTGCGGGAGGAGTTGCCGCCGCCGGTGTCGGACCTGGAGTTCAGCGACGCGGCCACGAAGATGTCGCCCGCGGTCGCCAAGGTGACCGTGGCCCAGGACCCGCTGGTAGCGAGAGGGGTCAGCGACGTGGAGGCGATGGACTCGCCCCCGCTGCCCAGCGTGCCCATGCCGTAGGGCAGCGCCGACCCGGAGTCCGTGACCAGGGGGATGGCGACAAGGGTGGTCCCGTAGGTTTGGAGGGCCGTGCCCGAAGTCGCGTGATACAGGTCGAAGCTGTGCGAGGTTCCGCTGCTCACGCCGGTGAAGATGTTGACCGCGGTGATGACGCCCCTGTCGTTTGTTCCGCTCAGATAACGGTTGATGGTCTGCGACGCCGAACCCCCGTCAACCCTCAGTTCCCACGAGCCTGTCTGAGCCGTCGCATTAGTCGTCATGGCGGAAAAGCTGGACATGACAAGCACCGCGCCAGCGCTGCCCAGCGTCAGACTGGTGGATGCCGTGCTGACCATGGTGGAACTGGTGGCCGTGTCTCCAGTGGCATCCACGGCAACGGTGGGGGATATGGTCTCGCCCAGGGCCGGCAGGCAGAGGCTCAACAACGCCAACGACACCAGCGCCCAGCGCTTGCGTTGGCCACATCGCGGCGAAAAACGCTTTAGATTCCGGTTCACCGCATCGCCGTCCTGCTAGTCCGTCACCCTCATTTGCGTCTCTGCGCCGCGATCTCCGATCCTGCTGTCGGGCTCCGCACAGCATTTATCCCGTATTTTCATTATCCCATCGGCCCACGGGTCTGTCAACTCGGTTTCTTGCGCGAGAGCGCTCTTTCAATCTCGGGCGGGCCGCATACCGCGGCGGCGCGGCATGTCGTGCCTCCACAACAAGGCGATCTCAACAAGAGGAGTCGGATGCCGTTCTCCGCTGCCCCTGGGAGAGGACAGCCGAGGCTCTCGATACTGGCAGCGCCCCCGATTCCGACCGCGTTTCGCCAACAGGGTGGTTGCACGCCAGGAGAAAGCCCGAAACACCCAGAGCGCCGGGACCTTTCGACGAGGCGGATTCTTGCGGGGTGGGACTGGGGACTCTATGATGGCGGGATAGAGAGGCCGGCCTGCTTTTGGCGATGGGCGCGGCCGAGGGCCGGGTCTTGCCGGATCGTTCTGGCCGCGGGCAAGGACAGCACACCATGTTGAAGCCTCAGGTTCAGCGCGAGCCGGGGGATGGGGCTCGGCGCGCCGGGCCGCCCCACGATTGGTCGCTTGCGGACCTTCTTGTGCTTGGGCTGATACTGAGCGTGTTCGCGCTGCCCGTCCTGGCGCGGTTCGTGGCGGCGTGGAGCTCCTGCGGGGATTTCTCGCACGGGTTTCTGGTTCCTGTTGTCGCGGCGCTGGCGGCATGGAGAATCCGCGGCCGGTGGAGCGCGACTCGGCCGGATCCTTCGTGGCTGGGGGTGGCGGGGGTTGCGGCCGGCGCGGCGCTGGTGGCGGTGGGTCACTGGTACGGCGTCGCTTTGGCGCCTTCGGGGATGGGCGCTCCGTTCGTGTGCGGGCTGGGGCTTGTGGTCTGCGCCGCCGGGCTTGTGGCATCGGTGAGGGGATGGGGGGCGATGTGGGCCTTTGCGTTTCCTTTGGCATACCTCTTGTTCGCCGTGCCGCTGCCCGATGAAATGGCTGGCGCCGTCACCGTGCCGCTGCGCCGGTTCGTGACGTGGACGGCCGCGGCGGTCTTGCGGGCGGCGGGCGTGGCCGTGCTGCGCGATGGCAACGTGTTGCGGTTGTCCTCCGCGACGCTGGAGGTGGCCGACGCATGCAGCGGCATCCGCTCGTTGTGGGTCATGCTGGCCGCGGCCGCGGGGGCGGGGTGGTTCCTTGGGCTGAGCAGGCCTCGGTTGGGCCTTGTGTGCGCGCTGGGGGCGGCGCTGGCCTTGGCGGGCAACGTTCTGCGCGTTTTGGCCACGGCGGCGCTGGTGGTCTGGGCCGGGCCGGGATTTGCCCAGGGGACACTCCACGAGGCTGTCGGGCTGGCAGCCTTTGCCGCGAGCGGAGCCGCTCTCCTGTGGCTGGCCTGGTTGCTGGCGCCGGGAACGGGAGCGCAAGCCGCGGCCGCTCCGGTTGCCACGGCGCGGCTGAACGCGGCCGGCGCCGGCCGGGCGCGCGCCGCCGCGGCCGGCGTCACGCTGGCGCTTGGCGCGCTGGCGCTGGCCGCCCTCGATCATCACTACAGCTTCAGCGCGCGCAACGCCCGGCTGAATCCGGCCCGTCTTCCTCTGACGCGTTTTCCGGCCGCCGTCGGAGACTTCGCGGTCACCAGCGCCATGGCTCTCTCCGACGCGGAGCGGGACATGCTGGACCCAACCGAGCAGCTCAGGCGCGTCTATCAAAGCCCGGAAGGGGGGGTGGAGGTGGTCCTGATGTACTGGCAGCCTGGAGCGCGCGGCCGGGCGCACTCGCCCGACGCGTGCATGGCGGCTTCGGGCTGGGACCGGGACCCTGCCTGGACCCGGGAAAAGCCTTTGCCTGCCCTGCCAAGCCACAAGGTCAGCTACCGCCTCTGGCGTCTGGATCAGCGCCAGGCGGCCATGGCTTTCTGGTTGGGTCAAGGGCTTGACTGGCTTGTGGAGTCCGGCGCTTCCCGCGGATGGGCGGACCGGTGGCGCGCGCTGGTCCGCTCGTGGCACGGCGAGACGGCGGCGTATCAGCGCCGCTACTATGTCAGACTCCTTGCGCCGGTGCGCCCGGGCGCATCGCCCGAAGAGGCCTTTCGTCTCCTCGACAAGTTCGCCGGCGCGCTGGCCCCCCTGCTGCCACAGTACGGCTTGGCCGCCAGCCCCCCGCCGAAATAGGCCCCCTCGGGGGTCGCCGCCGCGCAAGGACCTTCCGCCAAGACCGAAGATCGCGGCCTTTCGGCCGGACAGCAAAGTGAGACCCCACAGGGCGCAAGCAAGCCGCGGCGAACCGTTGCGCGGCCGCGGCCTGGCGCATACAATGGGGCTGCTTGGTCAACCGATTCGCGGCAAACAGGATGCGGCATGGCGAGCGTGCGGGATGGGCGGGGTTTTTGGACGCGCGTGGTCCGCGGCGCGGGCGGGTGGCCGCGTCTGTTGCGGCTGGCGTTGACGCCGCTGTCCTGGGTCTATGGGGCCGCGGTTCAGGTGCGCAACTGGATGTTTGACGCGGGTTTGCGCCAGGTGCGCCGCCTGCCCGCGCCGGTGTTGAGCATCGGCAACATCACCGCGGGCGGCGCACCTGGCGCAAACCCGCGTCAAACATCCAGTTG
>CAYYEE010000119.1:0-10579 GCA_964470775.1 uncultured Planctomycetota bacterium
CGGAGGCCACGGCCTCGTCGCCGCCGAGGTGGGCGACGTCCACGCCGTCCACGGTGCGGGGCATTTCGTCGAGACCGAGGAGCTTCTGCAGCTCGGCCAGGCCGGCCTTGGGTTCAGCCACGGGCGCAAGCGACGCTTCGGGGAAGACGTCCATGTCGCCCCGTTCGCCGAGCGATTCGAGGGCGCGGATCTGATCGCGGAGGCGGGCGGCTTTTTCAAACTCGAGCGCGGCGGAGTGGGCTTTCATGCGCTTGGTCATGTCGGCGAGGACGCGCGTGCGGGCGCCTTCGATGAAACGCTGGAGCAGGTCCACGGTATCGCGGTATTCTTCGCGGCCGCAACAGTCGGCGCAGGGGGCGAGGCAGCGGCGGATGTAGTAGAGCAGGCAAGGCCGCTGGAAGCGGCGCTTGGGATCGTTGGCGCGGATGCTCATGCCGCAGGTGCGAAAGCGGAAGGCGAGCTGCATGAGGGAGACGGCGCTCCTGAGGCCGCGCGCGTCGGGGAAAGGGCCGAAGTATTTGCTCTTGGGGTTGTCGCACTGGCGGGTGACGTAGACGGCGGGAAAATCGTCGCCTCGGGTGATTTCGAGGAAGGGGTACATCTTGCCGTCGCGCAACTCGCGGTTGTACTTGGGCTGGATGTCCTTGATGAGGCGGGTTTCCATGAGCAGGGCTTCGACGGCGCTGGCGGTCTCGACGTATTCCACGGAGGCGACGAGGGGGAGCATCTGGGCGACGTGGAGGCGGTCGTCGGAGGAGGCGTCGCTGAAGTAGCTGGCCACGCGCGAGCGCAGGCAGGCGGCCTTGCCGACGTAGAGCACCACGCCGCGCGCGTCCTTCATGAGATAGACGCCGGGCGCGCGGGGGAAGGAGCTGATCTGGAGTTTGATGCGTTCGTAGGCCATGTCGCCATCCGGCCTCAGCCGTTGCCGTTCACCGCGACGCGCGTGCCCACGTCCTCGGCCAGCAAGGCTTGGCGGACGCGGCCGGGGATGAGGCCGCTGACGATGCGGCCTTGGGCGCCGGGCGAGGCGCAGACAATGCCGGCCAGGGCCGCGACCTTGGTGGCCATGCCGCCGGTGACATCGGCGCCGCGGGCTCCGCCCAAGGCCGCGGGCGCCAGCCGCCAGGCGCGGGCATCCACCGTGTCCAAGCGCCGCGCGCCGGGCCGCGACTTGGGGTCGGCGTCGAATACGCCGTCCACGTCGCAGGCCATGATGACGCGCGAGGGGGTGAGCCGCCGGGCCAGGCGCGCGAAGAAGCCTTCGGTGCTGATGATGGTGAAGCCGCGCTCGACGTCCACCACGGCGTCGCCGCAGACCATGGGAATCTGGCCGGCGTCGAGAAGGCGCTCGGCCACGGAGGTGTCCCAGGATTCCAGCGCGCCGCCGCGCGCCAGAGCGGAGGCGGAGGGCTGGAGGAACACGGGGTAGAGCCCCCCAGCCGCGAAGGCGTCCACGACGAGCGCATTCAGCTCCATGACGCCTTGGCGCGTGCGGCAGAAGCCTTGCCACCCCCCCCCGCCGGCCAGGCCTTCGCGCACGCGGCCCTGGCGCGCGGGGACGTGGCCGAAGCAGCCGGCGCCGTGGCCGAGGACGAGGCGCATGGGGCGCTGCTTGAGGGCGTCGCTGATCTCGGACGCCAGCCGTGTGGCGCGGTCGGCGTGGAAGAGCTTGTCGCCGGCTTTGTCCGTCAACACGGAGCCGCCGAGTTTGAGGAAGACGGTGTCAGCCAAGGTCCACCTCCCCGCCGCGCACGCGGGCGCGCGCGCCCGAGGCCAGGCCGGCCAGGCGAACGCCGGCGACCATGGGGATGCCGGCGATGACGGCGCCGGCGGAGACAATGGGGTCGGCCTTTTCCACGAGCAGCGCGGCCGGGGCTTTGCCGAGCCGCTTGAGGGCATAGAGGACGTAGCTGCCCACGGTGCTGCCTTTGCCCCCGGGGAAGGCCAAGACCTTGCCGGCGACGCTCTGGCCGCAGAGGTCGTGGCCGGGGTCGCGCACCACGCCTGTGGCGGGGTCCACGCCGCCGTAGAAGCTGAGGGGCTGGCGCGAGACGAGCAACGCGGCGTCGGCCTGGCCTTTGACAATGGCCTGGCCGGCCTGGCGCGCGGGGGCGGGCGAATCCGGGAGCGGGGCCGGCGCTTGCGGCGAAGAGGCGCTCCCGCGCGGCGCGGTGTCGCGGGGCGCGGCCGGCGATTCGGGCGGCGCCGGCCACTGACCGGAGACAGCGGCTTCCATGCACTGGGCCAGAGAGCCGAACCACACGCCCCCCCCACCATGCATGGCCGCGTAGATGGCGGCTTTGGCGGAGTTGGTGGCGATGTGATGCGCGCCGAGGTCGGCCATGGGCGCGACGACGACGCAGGTATCGCACACGACGCGGGCGCCCAGAGCCTCGATGGCCTGGCGCAAGCCGATGCGCTCGGCCTCGGCGGCGACGCCGCGCGCCACGCAGACCCACGTGCGGGCCTTGACGCGGCGGCCGGCGAGGGCGAGGAACACCTGCCTCATCTCTTCCAACGACAGATGCGGACACCCCACGGCCACCAGGTCCACGCGCTCGCCAGGCCGGGCCAGGCCCTGGCGCGCGGCGTCCAGGCTGTCAACGGTGAGCACGGGGGCATCGGGCGCGGGCCGGCCAAGTCCGTCGGCCTCGGGCGTGGCGTTCTCGACGTGGAAGAGCGCGACAGCGCCGCTGGCGGCCATGGCCGCGGCGAGCTGCTTGAGTCCGGCCAGGCCCTGCCAGCCGTCGGGGACGGTGAGACCTTCGAAATACGGCACGCCGTCGCCCACGCGCGCGCCGGCCCAGAAACCCAGGGCGCCCCAGTCCTCCGGCCCGGCCAAATGGCAGCGCACGCGCACGCGATGGGTGGCGCGGCGAACGGCGTCGAGGTGATAGCCCGAGAGCGGCGTGCGGCCGCAGAGCGCGGCGGCCAGCGCGGAGGGACCGCCTTCGCGGTTGGTCCTGGCGCCGAAAACGGAGTTGGCCACGCTGACGGCGGAGGACTCGCTCCAGGCGAGGTGGGCGCCGGCGGCGGGCGGCTCGGCGACGTGGTAAGGCGCGCAAGTGAGGGAGGACTGGACGCCAAGGCGTTCGAGGGCGTCCACGACGCGGAGTTGTCTGGAGATGAACTCGCGCGGGTAGCCCAGCTCTTTCCACGCGGCCAGGTCGGCGCCGCAGGGGTTCATCCAAGCTGGGACTTGGGCGCGACCGCCTTCGGCGGCCCACTGTTCGAGGAACTCGAGGCCGGCCTCGCCGATGTTCTTGTAGCTGACGCCGGCGACCTGGACGGAGGCGACCTCGACGAGACGATCGGCGCCGGCGGCCCGGGCCAGGGCGCAGACGATGTCGAGAGCGCGCTTAACCGCGGGGCCTTGTTCGCCGGCGGCCATCGCTTGTTCCGATGGGGAGAGGTTCAGCATGTTGGGCGCCTCACGATCCGAGCAGTTGGCGCATCCGCTCCGGCGAGAGCGCGGGATAGGCCAGCCGCTCGAACTTGCCGCCGCGGCGCGGAGCGGTGGCGTCCACGCCCAGCTTGTCGCCTCTGGCCTTCTGGCCGGGCGGGTGCTCGGCCGAGGGGTCGAGGGAGCTGGAGGGCTGGCCGCGCAGGACCATGAGGCCGCGGCCGGCCTGGAAGCGCGTGGCCACGGCCCACTCCACCGCGGCTTCGTCGTGGGCGTCAATGTCTTCGTCCACGATGATGACGCGCTTGAGCGAGGGGTGCGCCTTGAAAGCGGCCTCCATGGCGCGTTGCGGGTCGCCGGGGTCGCGCTTGGCGATTTTCACCACGGCGTGGAGCCAGGAGCAGCCGCCGGGCGTGACGCACACGTCAAGGCAGGCGCAGGCTTCGTTGACGGCGACAAAGATGTCAGCCTCGCGCGGCAACCCCATGAGGGCTTTGTGGTCGCCTTTGCCGGGGAGCAAGGCGTGGTAGAGGGCGTCGCGGCGATGGGTGACGCAGTGGAGCCTGACGACCGGCTCCTGGCGCACGCCGTCGAGGGTCTCGGTGAGGTCGATAAACGGGCCCTCGGCGCCGCGCTCGGAGGTGACGCGGCCTTCGAGGACGATTTCGGTATCGGCCGGGACCTCGAGGGCGACCGTGCGGCAGCGGACGAGAGGGGTGTCGGCCAGGGCGTGGGCGATGCGCATCTCGTCCACGCCGTCGGGCGGGGACATGGCCGCGGCCAGGAGGACCTGGGTGGGCGCGCCGAGGAGCGCGGCGATCTGCACGTCGCCGCCGGCGTTGCGGATGGCTTGGTCGAGGCCGCGGTTCTTGACGACGCGGATGGTACCCCAGTCGGGGCCGCGGACCATGATGCGGTGGAAGGAAAGGTTGCGGCTTTGCTTGGGGTCGCGGACCACGACGACGGCGGAGGTGATGTAGGGACCGCCGTCCTGGGCCAGGTGGCGCAGGACGGGGAGGCGGGTGAGGTCAGCGGGCTGGATCACAACGTCCTGACAGGCGGCATGGGCGACAAGCGGCGGGTCTTGGGGGTTGCGGCGGGCGTGGACGAGGGCGGGGATGAGTTCCTGCGCGCTCAGCCCCAGGCCGGCGGCGAGCAGTTCGCGGCTGGAGACGAGGTTGCCCGCCACGGGCATGTCGAAGCCTTTGGGCTTGGGGAAGAAGAGAGGGCGGCCATCGAGGGCCGCGAGCGCGGCGGCGATTTCGAGATACGGGTCCGCGCCGGGCTGGGCCACGGTGAGGCGGCCGTCGCGGCGCAACCGCTCGACGAAATCACGCAGCGTCATTGCGTCTCCTTGCTGGCGCCCCAGCGCGCGTAGAGATCGTTATCCAAGCCGAGGGCGTCGAGGATCTTGCCGGCGGCGAAGTCGACCATGTCGGCGACCGAGCGGGGCTGATGATAGAAGGCGAGCATGGGCGGGGCGATGATGGCGCCGGCGCGCAGGAGGGCGGCCATGTTCTCGACCACGGGGAGGCTGAGGGGGGTTTCGCGCGGGGCGACGACGAGGGGGCGGCGCATCTTGAGCATGATGTCGCCGGCGCGGGCGATGAGGGATTCCTGGAAGCCGTGGGCGAGGGCGGCGAGGGTGCGCATGGAGCAGGGGGCCACGATCATGGCGCCGGCCATGAAGGAGCCGCTGGCCAGGGGCGCTTCGAAGTCGTCCTCCTCGTAGACGCGCGCCCCGAGGTCGGGGACGCCGCCGTCCTCGATCTGGGCGATGCGGCGGGCGGCCTTGGTGAGGATGACGTGGGTTTCGTGCTCGGGCCGGGCGAGGAGCCACTGGACGACGCGCACGCCCACGCGCACGCCGGAGGCGCCGGTGACGCCGACGATGATGCGCATGACCGTCTCCCCTGATCTCGTGTCTCACAAATCGCTCCGCGATTTCTGAGACACTGCGTGACGAAAACCCGGCGCACAGCGCGCCTGCAATTGAGTCCGCCCGCCCTGCGCTGCCTCGGAAAGGCAAGGCATTTCCGGGACAGCGCCCTTGCGCTCAGCCCGCGGGCCGCAGTTCGGTCTCGTAGATGTCCTTGGCGCCGGCCTGCTTGAGCGCGGAAGCAAGGGCCGGCTCGTTCGTTTCGTCGCCCAACAGGGCCAGGACCACGCCGCCCCTGCCCGCTCCGGAGATTTTGGCGCCCGCGGCGCCCGCCTCGCGCGCGGCCTCGACGAGGCGGTCGGCTTCGGCGCAGGAGACGCCGATCTCTGCAAGCAGTTCCTGGTTGCGGTTCATGCACATGCCCAGCTCGGCGCGGCTGCCGCAACGGATGACTTCGCGGGCGACAGAGGCCATGGAGCCGGCTTCCCAAAACAAGGCGTCGTAGCGGGCGCGGTCGGCGTCGCGGAGGCGGGCCACGTCGCGGACGACGTCGGCGGTGGAGCTGGAGACGCCTGTGTCGGCGATGAGGAAACGGAAGGAAGTCTGGCCGGCTTCGACGGGATGGGGGCCTTTGCGCTTGACGAAATAGACGGGCATGTCATAGGCGGCGACGGTGGTGTCGATGCCGCTGGGAGCGGCGTGGAACATGCGCTCGGCGTCGAGGGCGAGACGGGCCGTCTCCTCGGGGCTCAACTGGCGGTCGAAGAGGCCGCACACGGCGCGGATCATGGCGACGCAGAGGGCGGCGCTGCTGCCCATGCCGCGGCCGGGGGGGATATCGCTGCGGACCCTGAAAATGGCGCTCTGGGATTCCTCGCCAAAGACCTTGAGCACCATTTCGGCGAGCTGCTTGAGGGCGGCGTGCGCTCTGGCGGCGATGGCGGGGTCTGGCTGATAGGCCGCGAAACCGGGCGAGGCGACCTGGATGCCGCCGGCGCGCGCCAGTTCGGCCTCGACCTCGGCGCCAACGCCGCGCACGGGAATGGCGATGGCCGGGTGGCCATAGACCACGGCGTGTTCGCCGATGAGGATCACCTTGCCGTGAGTGCGGCCTCTCGCCGTCTTCATCAACATCCGCCTTTCGCGCAGGCCTCAACCACAACCGCGGCCCCTTTCCGCGCCACTCTCCGGCCCGGCGCGTTTCTCCGATTCTAGGGCATGGTTCGGCGGCGTGTCAATCGCGGGGGCTCGTGAAGAGCCATTTGCGCTGTGGACCTTTTCCGCATAGACAACCTGCATGTTGTGGTGTTCACTTGGCGAACGAAGGTACAAGCCACAATTCGAGGTCAGAATTTGCCACAGCGCAAATGCCTTCTCGTGAGAAAAGGCCCCAAGGGACGGAAGCGGCCGGAGAACGGCCAGGGGCGGGGGGCATCCCATCTCCAAGCGGCTTTTGCGCTTGACACCCTTTTGGGGGGATGCTATCATTACCTCTCGCATCTGAACGCCGGGGGTATCCCTGGCGCTCAAGAGAGAGCGTGTGGACGGGCGATTAGCTCAGATGGCTAGAGCGCCAGCTCGACAAGCTGGAGGTCACTGGTTCAAGTCCAGTATCGCCCACCACCCCCTTGGCGCTGCCACGGGTAGGCAGCACCATTTTTGTTTGGACGCAACGCCCCTTGGCCATGCCTGGGCTAGGGGCAAGACGCCTCATGTTTCGGGCTGACCCCTAGCCGCGACTGGTGACCCCGGATGGCCAAGCTCATCCTGCCCAATGGCGAAGAACGCATCATCCCCCACGGCCAGACCGTGGCCCAAGCCCTTGAGGATGCGGACGCGAAGACCGCGAAAAAGACCATCGCGTGCCGCATTGACGGGGAGCTGGCCCGGACGGACGTCCAGCCGGCGGCTGGCGCGACAGTCCACCCCGTGCTGAAGGACACCGAGGACGGGCTGGAAGTGATGCGCCACAGCGCGGCGCACGTCATGGCCGCGGCGGTGAAGCGACTCTTCGGGCCTGAGGTGAAACTGGGCATCGGCCCGTCCATCAAGGACGGGTTCTATTACGATTTCGACATGCCGCACCGGCTGACGCCCGAGGACTTGGAGCGCATCCAAAAGGAGATGGAAGCGATCATCAAGGCGGCGCATCCGTTCGAGCGCGGCGAGATGACCAAGGAAGCGGCTATCGCTGAGGCCAAGGCCCAGGGCGAGACGTATAAGGCGGAGTTGATCAGCGAGCTGGACAGCGACACCATCACCACCTACACGAGCGGCGATTTCACGGATGTCTGCCGCGGTCCTCACCTGCGCCACACGGGCGAGGTGGGTCCGTTCCGGCTGCTCACCATTGCCGGGGCCTATTGGCGCGGCAGCGAAAAGAACCCGATGCTGCAGCGCATCTACGGCACGGCTTTCTGGGACCAGAAGGGGCTGAAGAAGCACCTGGATTTCCTGGAAGAAGTGAAGAACCGCGACCACCGCCTGCTGGGCAAGGATCTCGGCATCTACGGCATGGATGAGGAGATCGGCGCGGGGCTGATTCTGTGGTACCCCAAGGGCGCGACGATCCGGCGCATTATCGAGGACTTCTGGCACAAAGAACACGCGAAGCGCGGGTATCAGCCGGTATACACCCCGCACATCGCGTCCGAGCGGACCTATGAGCGGTCGGGCCATCTGGAGAACTACGCCGACTTCATGTACGGCGCTCTCGAGATCGAAGGCGCGCCGTATCGCCTGAAGCCGATGAACTGCCCGGGCCACATCAAGATCTTCCAGGCGCGGCAGAAGTCGTATCGCGATCTGCCGGTGCGCCTGTGCGAACTGGGGACGGTGTACCGGTTCGAGCGGAGCGGAACGCTGCACGGGCTGTTGCGGGTGCGCGGCTTTACCCAGGACGACGCGCACATCTTCTGCGAGCCGGAGCAACTGGCGCAGGAGTTGACGCGGGTTCTGGAGCTGGCGGAGTATATGATGGAGGCGTTCGGGTTCCAGTATCACCCGTGGCTGGCGACGCGGCCGGACAAATCGCTGGGCACGGACGAGGAGTGGGACCGGAGCACGCAGGCGCTGATCGAGGCGCTGAAGGCGCGCAAGATGAGCTATGAGGTGGAGGAAGGCGGCGGCGCGTTCTACGGGCCGAAGATCGACATCAAGCTGGAAGACGCTCTGGGCCGGGTGTGGACGGGCCCGACGGTGCAGGTGGATCTGAACTTGCCGAAGCGGTTCGGCGTGACCTATGTGGCCCGCGACGGTTCGGAACGGGAAGTGGTGATTGTGCACCGGACGGTGCTGGGGTCCATGGAGCGGTTCATGGGCGCGCTGCTGGAGCATTACGCGGGCGCGTTTCCGCTGTGGCTGTCGCCGGAGCAGGTGCGGGTGATCCCCATCACGAACGACAACACGGACTACGCGTTGCGCGTGGTGGCCAAGCTGCGCGAGGCCGGGCTGCGCGCCACGTCGGACCAGCGGAACGAGAAGACCGGCGCGAAAATTCGCGACGCGGTGCTGGAAAAGATCCCCTACATGCTGATCCTTGGCGACCGCGAGATGAACGCGGAGACCGTCGCCGTGCGCAAGCGCAAGGAAGGGGACTTGGGAACCTGCAAACTGGGCGAGTTCATCGAGACCGCCACGAAGGAAGCAGAGCAGAGGAAGTAGGCTGGCCGCCGCGGCGCGACCGCGGTGGCCCATTCCGGAGGCCGGGCGCCTGGCGCCCGGCGCCCGATAAGGAGGAGGAGCGGCCACGAGAGATCGCAGAATGGGTCCGGCTTCCAAAGAACCCGGCCACGTGATCAATGAAGCCATCACCGCCCGGGAAGTGCGCCTCATCACGGAGGAAGGCGAGCAGCTTGGGATCAAACCCATAGAGGAAGCCCGCCGCCTGGCGCAGGAAGCAGGCCGGGACCTGGTGATTGTCGCGGGCGAGGCCCAGCCCCCCGTGGCGCGGATCATGGACTATGGAAAGTTCAAGTACGAACAAAAGAAGAAGACGCATGGTCCGCACAAGCACCAATCCCAGCTCAAGGAACTGCGCCTCCGCCCCAAGACGGACGAGCACGACATCGGCGTGCGGATTAGCCAGGCGCGGCGGTTCATCGCGCGCGGCGACCGGGTGCTGGTGAATATGCTTTTCCGCGGACGCGAGATGGCGCACGTGAACCTTGGGTTGGAGACGATGAAGCGCGTGGCCGCGGAACTCGAGGATATCGCGAAGGTGGAGAAAGAGCCGGGCATGGAGCATCAGCGCCTCTCCATGATCCTTGTGCAGAAATAGGCGTTCCGCGGCGGCCGAGCCCGCCGCCCGGACGCCGGGTTATCGAAGAAGGACCGCAAAATGCCGAACAAGCTGAAGATTCACAAGGGAATCCGGAAGCGGATGCGGGTGACCGCGACCGGCAAGATCCTGCGCAAGCGTCCGGGCAAGGGCCACCTCATGACGACGAAGAATTCCAAGCGCCGCCGCAGACTGAGCGCCACCGTGCAGGTGGCCAAGCCCGAGATGTATCACATCAGGAAGCTGCTCGGCCTCGGTTGAGGCCGCTCAACACCCGGCCGGTCGGTCCGGGCTTGATACGAAGGAAAGCACGCCATGCCAAGAGCCACGAAGGGCGCCGCCAAGAGGCGGTCCAGCAACAGAATTCTGAAGATGGCCAAGGGCTATCGCGGCGGACGGAGCCGGCTGTTCCGGACCGCGAGCGAGACGGTGACGCGCGCCCTGGTCTTCGCGTTCCGCGATCGCAAGCAGCGCAAGCGCCATTTCCGGTCCCTGTGGATCGTGCGCATCGGCGCGGCGTCGCAGCAGCGCGGGCTGACGTATTCACGATTTATGAGCGGCTTGAAGCGGGCGAACGTCGAACTCGACCGGAAGATGCTCGCTGAGCTCGCTGTCAACGACGCGCCGGCCTTTGACGCGGTTGTCGAGAAGGCCAAAAGCGCTCTGTAAGAGGCAGCGAACCTAGCCGCAGGCTCATTCCAGCACGGGCGGGTGCGACCGAAGCTCACTTCGGCGGCGCCCGCCTTTTCTTTTGCGTTCTCCGGGCGCACGTTGCGATCCAGCCGCTGGCGGGCTTGCGCAACATGTCCCCGCCGCCGCGGCTGGCGTGAGAGTGACCCAATCCTTGCGCTCCATCAGGAACCTGACATGATCGAGAAACTGAACAACCTGCGCGCCGAAGCGACAGCCGCCATCGCCGCCGCGGCCTCGGCCGCGGACTTGGAACAGCTCCGCGTGCGCTATCTCGGCCGCAAGGGCGCCCTGGCCGCGGTGATGGACGCTCTGAAACATGCGC
>CAYYEE010000120.1:0-10552 GCA_964470775.1 uncultured Planctomycetota bacterium
AAACTCCAGGCAGTGTTTCAGAAATAGCAAAGCTATTTCTGAAACACTACACTAGAATGGGCCTTCGGTTGGGACTGGGCCGGAACGATGGGATTCGGCGAAGGACGGCGGCAGGCGTTCATCCGTGTCCGCCTCGCGCAGTTCCAGGCGCAGCCCCGCAGGGACAACCGCGGCAGCGCAAGGACGTGGCGGTCAGCTTCGCGCGGCTGTCTGATCCAGAAGAGAAGTGGAAGATGAACGTCAAGGCGGTTGTGAACTGCCGGCTGGTTGACGGCCGCGGCGGCGAGCCAATGGGGAACGCCACGGTGGTCGTTCAGGACGACCGCATCGCGGCGGTGGGCCAGGCGCCCGCGCCGGACGGCGCCGAGGTGATCGACGCGGCCGGCCGCGTCGTGATGCCGTGCCTGATGGACGGTCACATGCACGTGTCAAGCATGCCCGAGGGCATGGACGCGCGCCGCCACGTGGCCGCCAGCCTGTCGGGACTGGGCAAGCTGCGCCAGTGTCTGGCCTGGGGCACGGCCACCGTGGCCCACGCCTGCGCCAGCGCCGAAAGCGCGGCCTTGCGCGACGCCATTGCGTCGGGACAAACCGGCCCCGCGGCGCGGCTGCTGGTGGGCGCGGCCGTCAACGCCACGGGCGGCCACGTGCGCGGCCGCGCGGCCGACGGCCCGTGGGAAATCCGCAAGGCCGTGCGCGAGGTGATCCTGGGCGGCGCGGACTACATCAAGACCGCGGCGTCCGGCGGTTTTCAGTGGGCGCACGAACGCGTGGAGTGGGAGGACTACACGCAGGAGGAGCTGGCCGCGCTGGTGGCCGAGGCCCACGCCAAGGACAAGCGCGTGGCCGTCCACGCCCACAGCCAGCCTGGCCTGAACCACGCCATCAATGCGGGCTGCGACATCATCCTTCACGGCGCCGTCATTGACGAGGAGGCGCTGCGGGGCATCGCGGCCAAGGGCTTGTGGTACATGCCCACGCTCTTCATCACCAGCCGCCATGTGGTGGATAGGCCCAACTTTCCCGAACACACCCGCGAGCGCATGAAGCGCGCCCAGCCCATCCACCGCCAAGGCGTGCGCCGCGCGCGCGAGCTGGGCCTCAAGATCTGCGGCGGCACGGATGGCGGACCTGGCTCCATCATGCTGGAGATGCAGGAACTGGTATCCTGCGGGTTATCCGCCATGGAGGCGATTGTCGCGTGCTCGCGCAACACCGCCGAGGCGCTCGGCGTGCTGGATCATCTGGGCACGCTGGAACCGGGCAAGAAGGCGGACCTGCTCATCGTGAACGGCGATCCTCTGGCGGATATCCGCGTCCTGGCCAGCCAGGACCGGCTTTCGCTGGTGATGAAAGACGGCCGGGTGTGTTCCGCGAGCGAGGCGTTTCGGCGGCATCTGCCCCCGCCGTTGTCGTGACGGCGACGAAAGGAATGACGCATGAGAAGGCTGTCGGCGTTCTTGATCGCCGCGCCCGGCTCGGTCTACGCCGCGTACAACGAGATCAAGGCGCCCAAGCGGATGTTCAACGGCCCCCTGACCGGCCACGGCGTTCCGCCCGGCTTTGGCGCGTTCGAGGACAAGTGGCGCATGGGCCAGCTCGGCAAGGGCGAGATCCTGCCGCCGCGCAAATGAACGCGGCCGCGGCGCCGGGGAAGGTTTCCTTTTCGGCTCGGCCGCATGGGAATGATGGAAGACATCGGAGAGACTGCGCGCGACCCGCGTTTCTGGTTCTGGAACGCGTGAGCCTCGGCGGGCCGAGGGGGCGGTTCATGATGCCCCCGTGCGACGCGCAGGGATGCGCCTCTGCTTCTTGGGAGAAGGTAGACATGGGAATGCGGGAGAGCTTCGACCAGCAGATCCGGTCTTGCCGCGAGCGCGCCAGGGCGCTGCTGAAAGCCACGGACGCGCAGATCGAGCATGGCCTGGAGCTGCACCGGCAGAGCTTTGTGTGTGACTTGTTCGCCTTTGCGCCCAGCAGCCACACCCGCGCGGGCGTGGAGCGTTACAACCGCGTCATTAACGAGGGCGCCGGCGCCGAAGAGGCCATCGAAGCGTGGGAAGACAGCAAGATCGTGGGCGCGGCTATGGACCCCGAGGCGCGGGCGGCCTGCGCGGCCGGGCTGGACGCGGCGGGCGTGGACTGCCTGGTGAGCACCGTGGGCGTGGGGCCGGAGATGCGCCGCGGTCTGCGCAATCTGGCCAGGCACACGTGTCTAAGCGACCATCTCGAAGGCCTCTTGCGCAAGCAGGTGACCGCCGCGGGCGTGCGCCGCGCGTGGGAAAAAGGCGAGCGGTCCATTGTGTGGAGCGCCAACAGCACGCCGGCCTTGGGGCCGTATGAAAATGGCTACGACATGCTGCGCTGGCTGGAGACGTATGCGCTCTTCGGCGTGCGGATGATGCACCTAACCTATAACCGCCGCAACTGGCTGGGCGATGGATGCGCCGAGGAGACGGACGCGGGCCTGAGCGCCTTTGGCCGCGAGGTCGTGGCCAAACTCAACGACGTGGGCGTCATCGTCGATACGCCCCACTCCGGCCGTCAGACCACGCTGGACGCTTGCCGCGTTTCGCGCGCGCCGGTGCTGAGCAGCCACGCGCTGTGCGAAGGCGTGCACAAGAACTCGCGCAGCAAATCGGACGAGGAGATCAAGGCCATCGCCGAGACCGGCGGTGTGCTGGGCATTGTGGTGTTGCCGTCGCTGTTGACTGGCGATGGCTCGGCGACGATCAACACCCTGCTCGACCACCTCGACTACGCGATGCGGCTGGTGGGGCCGGATCACGTGATGATCGGCTCGGACCACACGTTCAGCTTGCCCTTGCCACCGGGCTTGGAGTTCAAGCCTGAGCCCAAGGAGCGCAAGAAGTGGTGGGCCATGTGGCGGCCGGGTGATCTGGGCGGCGACCCGAACCAGGAGGCCTCCACGGGCAGCCTGGCGTGGACCAACTGGCCGCTGTTTACGGCTGGGCTGGTGGCGCGCGGCCACTCGGACGAGGCGATTCGCAAGGTGATCGGCGCCAATTTCCTGCGCGTGCTCGCGGCGGTTCAGTCGGCCGCGGCGCCAGCATGGCGCGCGGCGGAGGCCTGATGCGGGAAGGGGCCGAAGCGAGGGAAGAACGGACTGCGGAGCAAAGGGAAGAGAGCGCATGAGCCGGCCGGAGAAGGCGTATGATGTGGTGGTGGCGGGCGGCGGGCCCGCGGGCGTTGCCGCGGCCGTGGCCGCGGCGCGCAACGGCGCCAGGACGCTGCTGGTGGAGCGCTCGGCCGCGCTCGGCGGCATGATGACCAGCGGCATGGTGAGCATGATCCGCACCGCGGGCGACAACGGCGGCGTGGCGCGCGAGTTGCGCGACCGCCTCGAAGCCGACGCCTCGGCTTGGCTGACCGAGACGCACGCCTGGGTCAACCCCTGCGCGGCGCGCGTCGTGGCGCTGGAGATGGTTCTGGAGGCGGGCGTGGACGTGGCGTTCTGGTCGCTGGTCTGCGCGGTGGAGATGGACGGCCGCCGCCTGGCCGCGGCGGCGATCGCCGACAAGCAGGGCCAGCGCCGCGTGTCGGCCAAGGCGTTTGTGGATGCCACCGGCGACGGCGACCTGGCCGCGCTGGCCGGCGCGGCCTTTGACAAAGGCGGCGACGCGGGCCAGCTCCAGGCCGTCAGCCTCAACTTCCAGATCGCGGGCGTGGATACGGAGCGCAAGCCTTCCGTGGAAGAACTCCGCGCCGCGTGCGACGATGCCCTGGCCAAGGGCGAGCTCGAGTTCCCCGCGCACATCCGCAGCACAGGACTTGGCTCGCCCCGGCCCGGCTACCCGCGCGACATCCTTCACTTCCAGACCGACCTGGCCATGGGCGTGGACAGCTGCGACGCCGACAGCCTCAGCGCGGGCGAGGCGCTTTGCCAGCGGCGCGTGATGATGATGTGGCGCTTCTTGCGCAAGCGCTTCGCCGCGTATCGCGACAGCCAGATCGTGAGCATGGCCTCCATGCTGGGCCTGCGCGAAGGCCGGCGCGTGCGCGGCGTCCAGACCGTCACCGAGGACGACGTGCTTAAAGCCCGCAAGTTCCCGGACGCCGTGTCGCGCTGCTCGTGGTACATGGACCTGCACGACGGCCAGAACAAACAGCCCATCGAGGCTTATCGCGCCGCCCGGCGTCCGCCGCCGGGCGACTGGTACGAGATCCCCTACGGCTGCCTGGTCCCCGTCGAGGTGGACGGCCTGCTTGCGTCCGGGCGTTGCGTTTCCAGCACGCGGCCGGCCAACGGGTCGCTGCGGCTTCAGCCCACGTGCATGAACCTGGGCCAGGCCGCGGGCGTGGCCGCCGCCCTGTGCGCCCGGCAAGGCCGCCAGCCCCGCAACCTGGACGGCGTCGCGCTGCGGGCGCTGCTCAAAGAGCAGGGCATGGAACTGTAAGCCTCGCCCGCACGGAACCACCTCTTTCAGACTTGTCCGACCCGTCCCACGCCTCTCCCCCCTTTAGGAATTTTGTTGACACTGCTGTTTTCCCGTGTTATATACTTATCGGCGCATCCAGAAGCAAAGTAATGTATATAACTGAGCCATCAACATGGTTGTGAAGGCGCCAGAAGAACGCTTGGGCTATCTCGAAGTGCGAGACCACTTGCTGGCGCGTATCGCCAGGGGCGAAATCCCCATCCACTCCCGCATGCCCACGATCCAGCAAACCTCGCGCGACCTGGGCGTGAGCTACGTCACGGCGCAAAGGGCGTATCGGACCTTGGCGGAGCAGGGCGTGGTGCGTTCGGGCCGGGGGCAGCCCGCCACCGTCATCGCCAAGGCGCCCCAGCGATTCGTCAAGCCACTGGTCGTGGGCGGCATCTTCAGAGCGGCCAAGGCGCTCAACCCCCGCGACAACTACGGCGCGGAGATGACCGAGGCCATTCTGCGCACGCTGGCCGAGAACGGCGTGAGCGTCCTCTACCGCCACCTGGACGACGCCGGCTTTGAGGAAGCCTTCCTGAGCGACGTGGCCTCGGGACGGCTGGGCGGCGTCTTGGGCGACGAGCTGACCCCGGACGCTCTGCTCCAAAGCGCGGTGGCGCTGGGCCTCCCCGTGGTGGCGTTCAATCGAACCCGGGCGCCCGGCGGCGTCACCTGCGTGTGCCCGGACCACGAGTGGAACGGCCGCTTCACCGCGCGCAAGGTCATGGAGTTGGGCTATGGACGCGTGGTCGTGTGCAAGACGAGCCGGGCAGACCTGCGATCCGCCGAGAAGGACAGAATCCGGGCGCAGTCCATAGACGCCTACGTCGGCGCGGTCGCCGGGGAGCTGGCCCGCCTGGGCATGGCGGACGCCATGATCTCGCGGATCCCCGAAGAGGCGGCCGTGCCCCGCGACCCTTGGTTCGACCCGGACTGGGTGCGGCCGTGGCTGGAGCCGCTGGCCAGGGACAGCCAAACCAGGACGGCTTTTGTCTGCCCCAGCGACACGCTGGCGCTGTTCCTTGCCGATCAACTGCGGAGCTTGGGCGCCTTGGGCGCCGGCCGTTGCGGCGTCGTGGGCCGCTACGATCTGGAAATAAACCGCCAAGCCGGCCACCCGGTCAGCACCTGGCGCATTGACCCCGCGGAAGTGGGAAGGGCCGCGGCCTCGCGCCTGCTCGACAAGATCGAGTTCCCGGACAGGTTGTCGCGTGACGTCTATGTCAAGCCGGTGTTTGTGGACCACGGGACACTATGAGGGAGGAAGGGCGATGGACAGAGCGCGCCTTCGGCGTTCGTGGCGTTTCTTCACGCTCATCGAGCTTCTTGTCGTGGTCGCGATCATCGCCATCCTGGCCGCCCTGCTGCTGCCTGCCCTGTCGGCGGCTCGCGAAAAGGCCCGCCGCGCCTCGTGCGCCACGAACCTAAAACAGATCGGCCTGGCCATCGAGGCCTATTGCGGCGACTACAACAACTACCCGCCGAGCTGGCTGGCCAGCGGCAGCGTGGACGACTACTACGGCAAGCTCTGCCGCGCCAATCACACCTCCAGCTCCTCCGTCGGCGCGCACATGGGGCCGCTGGCCTGGTCCAACGGCGACAACTACACCCTGGACACGTCCACCGCCGGCCCTGGCCCCAAGCTGTCCATGTCCAGGGGCGGCGTGAATTTCTCGCTGGACATCCGCTACGACCAAGGCGCATCGTCCTGGCGCACGGTGGCCGGCAACTACTGTTCGAGCGCTGCCCCCACCCCCGGCGTGGGCAAACTCAACAACGCGCCCCAGGGCCTGGGCCAGTTGCTCGCCGCCAATTACCTGTCCAGCTCCCAGTTGTTCTACTGCCCCAGTTCCCAGGGCATGCCCATTCCTTTCTATGAAACCGCGCGCGCCACGCCCACGCGCGACCTGCCCAAGATGGGCCTGCCCGCATGGCGCAAGGCCGGCGGGTTCAGCGCCGAAATCATGATGTTCGGCGCATGGTCGGGCGAACGCCGCAGCATCATCCTGTCCCACTACGCCTACCGCTCAGCGCTTTTTTCCCCCCACTACGGCTGGCACGTGGACCAGGACGGAAGCGACATCCACCGCCTGCCCGGCGCCAAGCCCAGGACCAACGCCCGCGTGGGCCAGCCATTTTTCCGCACGCTGCGCGAGTATGGCGGCCGGGCTATCGTGTCGGACGCCTGGGACAAGGGACATCACTACGACGGGCTCGACCGCGACATCACCACCCTGATCCTCCCCGCCGACGCCATCGAGACCAGCCGCGTCATCGCAGGCAACGGTATCGCCGCCCACCGCTCCGCCTATGGCGTCCTCTACACCGACGGCCACGTCCAGAGCTTCGGCGACCCGCAGGAGCGATTCATCTGGCATACCCAGGGCGCCCAGGACTACAACAACACCGCCGTCGTCACCACCATGTACTATACCGGCACGCTGTTCTACAACCTGCATCTTGTTTCCAGGTCCAGCGGCGGCGGCGGGCTGAACCGGGGGTGCTTTAACGACCCCTGGCGCGGCGTCAACAGTGTCTTTGCGCATACCCCCTACGCCCTGTGGCACGAGCTCGACAACGCAGCGGGCATTGACGTGGGGGTGGACGACCCGTGACGCCGCGGTCCTCTTGCGCCGCGCTGGCGCTGGCCGGGCTGGTGGCCGCCGGCGCCGCCGCCGGCGTGTTCGACGACAAGCCCTGCGCCGCGCTGCCCAGCGTGGGTTTGCCCCGCGCCTTGTGCGCGGCCGACTTTGACGCCGACGGACGCGCCGACTTGGCCGTGGCGGCTTGGACCCGCGCGGACGGCGGCAAGGGCGTGGAGCAGGGCAAGGGCCGTGTGCTGGTCTTCCTTCAAAAACCTGACGGCGGCCTGGCCGCGGCGCCGGTCAAGACTCTCTCCGTGGCTGCGCCGCTCGACGTGGCGGCCGGCGACTATGACGGCGACGGCAAGCCTGACCTGGCCGTGTTGGAGCGCCGCCGCCTGAGCCTCTTCCTGAGCGCGGACGGGTTCCAGAAGCCCATCAGCCAGCCCAACGTGAACCACGGGTCCGGCTTGACCACGCTGCAAGCCACGCGCTTGGACCCTGGCGCCAGAAGAGGCGCCGACTTCCTCTCCGGTCCGGTGCTGTGGCGCTGGCGCGGCGGCGACGGGTTCCAGGCCGGCTACTTCAGCGGCCCCACGGCCAGCGACAACGGCCTCTGCGTCGCGGCCGACCTGTTCCTGTCCGGCGCCTCGGACCTGGTGTTCCTCTCCGGCCCAGAAGCGCGCGTCTATGCCGGGCCCATTTTGAGCTTGACCCCCAAGACCAGCGACCTGGCGGAATACGCGGCGCTGCTCTCGGACGCAGGTCCTCTGCGCAGCTTGGCCGCGGGCGACGTCACCGGCGACGGCCGGCCCGACATCGTGGCCAGCGCCGCGGGCAAAGAGGGCCAGCCGGGCCAGATACTCATTTTCCGCCAAAACGCGCCCTTGGGCTTTTGCGACAAGGCCGGCCCATCGGCGCGCATCCCATGCGTATCGGGCGAGCTGCGGCTGAGCGACGTGAACAAGGACGGCCTGCTGGACCTGCTGGTCTGCGACGCCAGGGGCGCGGTTCACGTTCTTGCCCAGCGCCAAGGCAAAGGTTTGCCGCCTGGACCGGACCAGACGCTCGATGTGGACGCGGCGTGCTTCACCGTGGGGAACTTGGCGCTCGGCCGCCCCGCGCTCGTCGTGGGGCAGAGGAAGACGGGACGCATTCTTGTGTTCGCCGGCGCGAAGACCCATCCATAGGAGCCATGGACCCATAGGCCCGATGAAGAGGGCCGGCCATCGAGGGAGACGGACATGAAGACGACTTTTGCGGCGTTGACGCTGGCGCTGGCTTCGGCGTCGGCCGTGGCCGCGGACGATGTGGCCAAGCGGCTGGCCAACGACCCCTGGACCGCGCCCATCTACACCGGCGCCATCTACCCCGCCCCGCGCAAGGCCGCTTATCAGGACCGCTTCATTTCCCTGGCCAACACAGGCCTGCTGCTGGGGCCGGAGCTGAACACCGGCGACCCGCGCGTGGCCTTGCTCAGAGAGCGTATCGAGCGCTATGGCGGCAAGGTGGGCGTGGCTAAATCGTCGAGCGACGACTTCGGCGCGTTCGTGCTTGTGGGCGCATCGCCCGAGGCTGCCCCGCTGCTGGCTGGCCGCAAAGCGCCGGACAAGCCCCAGGGATACCTCATCGCCCAGGCGCGGAGCAACGGCAAGCCCGTCATCCTTCTGGCCGGCCGCGACAGCCAGGGCCTGGCGTGGGCGGTCATGTCGCTGATGCAGCTCATCACCGTGCGCGACGGCGCCGCCGCGGCCCAGGCCGCCGAGGTCGAGGACTGGCCCGCGGCGCTCGCGCGGGGCGCCATCCCCAATACCCTCGGCGTGGACGCCAGCGCCCTCGGCGGCGGCGCGCTCTATCCCCGCGCCAAGATCCTGGCGCAGTTCAAGCTCAATTTCCTGATCTTCCAGTCCGGGGTCATTGGCTACAGGGGCGCGAAGTGGCGCCAGCCGCTCTCGGCCGAAACGCGCGAAGACCTGCGCCGGACCGGCGAGCTGCTCAATCCGCTGGGCATCCGCTGGTCCGTGGACCTGCGGCTGGTGGGCGACAACGCCACGGTCCGCTGTGGCAGCGACGAGGACTTCGCGATCGTATGGGCGTTCGCCGAAGCCGTGGCCGGCGCCGGCGCTGACGTGGGCGTCCACTTCGACGACCACCGCTTTCCCCTGCGCGACGAGGACCAGAAGCGGTTCGGCTCCGCGCGCGAGGCGGACATCTTCTTCATCAACCGCCTCCACAAGGCCCTCAACGAAAAGTACCCCGGCCGGCGCATCGTCTTCTGCCCGCCCTTCTACTGGGGTCCGGCGGGGTCGTGCGCGTACAGCGAATCGCGCGAAGAATACCTTTCCGCGCTTGGTCTGCGCGTGCCTGCCGATGTCAGCGTTTTTTGGACCGGCCCGCGCGTCAAAAGCGGCAAGACAACACAGGAAGACGTGGCGTGGATCACCAAACTCATCCGCCGCAAGCCCCTGTTCTGGCTCAACGCCTTCCCCACGCCCCACCCCTACGGCCGCTTCTACGGGGCCGATCCCATAGATTGGGCGGCTTACGCCTATGACGCCAAGCTCGTGACCAGCGACGTGGAGGCTTGGACGTGGAACTCACAGGCGCTCATCCCCACCTTGACCACGAGCGACTACCAGTGGAACCCGGACGGCTACGACGCCAAGCGCAGCGTGGAGCAGGCGGCCAAGATGTTCGCCGGGCCCGAGACATGGCCGGCGCTTCAGGAGTTCAACCAGCGGATGGCGTGGTTCACGCAGTTCGGCCTGCGCGTCAGTCCCCTGGCCGCCAAGAGCCTGCCGGAGATCGAGCAGCGCCTCAAGGCCGCCCAGGAGGCCCTGGCTCGGGTCGAGGCCCGCTACCCCGCCGCCGTCAAGGCGTGGCTGGGGCTCGATGCCCGGCTGAATGAACACCGGAACTTTGCCGGCCGCGTCAAGAAGAACCCCAACCTTGCCAGGGCGGACAAGGACGAGGAGGAGACCAGAGCGCTGGCCGTTAAGGAAGCAGGCCTCGCCAAAACAGACACGCTGCTGACAGCCCACGACTTCGCTGGAGGCGGCAATCCCCGCAAGTACGGCGTGCGTTGCGAGCCGCGCGTGGCTACGTGGGTCTACGGCGCCCGCAGCTCCGTGCCGGCCATGCGCGCCGAGTTCGAGATCGACCCCTTCCCCCCCGAGGCCGGCTACAAGCTCTTCATCTGCGGCCAGGACGACGAAGCGCCGGCCGCGTGCAGGATTCGCATTCGCGTCAACGACACGGTGATCTTTGAGGGCCCCAACACATTTGAAACCGGCAAATGGCTCCTCCGCGAGTTCGACATCCCGGCCAAGGCGCTGCTGCGCAAGAACAAGCTCTCCATCGAGAGCATGGAAGACACCGCCCACTACGGCGGCCCGCCCTTCTTCATGCTCAATTACGCCATCGTCCGGCCCGGCAAAGGCTGACAGCCTGTTGATAATGTCGCGTCGGTTCTGGGGACACGTTGCGATCCCGCCGTTGGCGGGCTGAGGCGCCATGTCCCCG